>CAIVHJ010000467.1 GCA_903905665.1 uncultured Phycisphaerales bacterium | reverse complement strand
CTTTCAGTTCCACCGCGGTAACATACTTGTCGGGATAGGGACGAAGCGCCAGATGCGAATACTGCTCGATGGGCATGCCTACCATCGCGGGATCGATCATGATTCTCGCATCAAGCGCCACTGTCTCGGTCGGCGACACCAACAGCGGGTTGATATCCAACTCGGTAATTTCCGGATAATCCGCCGCCAGATATGACAACCGCATCAGCACTTCGATCAAGCCATTGATATTCATCTTGGGTCTGCCGCGATAACCATTTAGCAGCGGCCAAATCTTGAGCGACTCCAGCATGTGCCGCGCCAGACGTGCATTAAGCGGCGGAAATCCGAGCGAGCGATTATGCAACAGTTCTGCCGCTATGCCACCCATGCCAACCATCATCACCGTGCCAAACACGGGATCCTTCTTGATGCCGAGTATCAACTCAATGGCATCCTTACCGCTGATCATCCGTTGTACGGTCACCCCTTCGATCTGCGCTTGTGGCTGGATTCTTTTGGCATTGGCAACAATTCGTTCGAATGCCGACCGCACCATGTTGTCATCTTCCAGATCAAGCTGCACACCACCGACATCGCTTTTGTGTGTGATATCCGATGAATGAATTTTCAAAACCACCGGATAGCCCAGATCATCCGCAAGCTTGACAGCCTCATCAGCAGTTGTCGCCGAATAGGGCATGGTTGTCGATATGCCATACGCCTCGATCAGGCTTTTGGAGACCGCCTCCGTCAGGGTTGGGTTGTCGCCAAAGTTGTTCGAGATATACAGCGTCCTCAACTTCTCTCGATCCAACGGAAACTCCACCGGCAAATCCTCCGGTGTTTCGTACAATCGTTCAAGGTTACGCGAATAGGCCACCAACGTCATAAACGCGCCGATGGCCTGCTCCGGCGTTTTATAGGCCGCCACACCTTTGTCTATCAATATCTGCAACCCCTCGCGCATCGTCTGTCCCCCCAGAAATGCCGCCAGTATTGGTTTGCTGGTTGTTTCCGAAAGCTTGCCGATCACCTTCGCCGTTGCCGTCGGATTGGTCATCGCCTGCGGTGTCAGGATCACCAATACCGCGTCAACACCTTTGTCGTCAAGCACGATCTGTATCGCCTTCTCGATGCGTTTGGAATTTGCATCCCCGAGCACATCAACTGGATTGCGATGCGACCAAAATGCCGGAAGGTTCTCGTTTAATTTGGCCAGCGTTATTTCCGACAACTTCGCCAATTCGCCGTTGGCAGCAATCAAAGCATCGGTTGCCATTACTCCCGGTCCGCCGGCGTTGGTGACAATCCCGAGATTCGGCCCTTGTGGGATTTTGCCGCGCCCAATCAACTCCGCACAATCGAATATCTCACCCATGTCATACACACGCGTCAAACCGATTCGCTGGAATGCCGCATCGTACACCGCATCTTCGGATGCCATCGCTCCCGTATGCGATGCCGCCACCTGTGCCGATTCGGGAAACCGTCCCGCCTTGTACGCCAATATCGGTTTGCTGCGTGCAAACGCCCGCGCCGCCGCCATAAACTTGCGCGCACGGCTGATTGATTCTATGTAAAGAATGATTGATCGTGTGTTTTCGTCGTCGCCGAAGTAGTCGATCAGATCGCCGAAATCGACATCGACCGTGTTGCCGATCGAAACGAAATACGAGAAACCAATCTTCCCCTCCATCGCCCAATCGAGCACCGAGGTACACAACGCCCCCGACTGCGAGATGAAGGCGACATTACCTGCCTTCGGGGTGCCGGTAGCGAAACTGACATTCAGCTTAAGCGACGGCACAATTATGCCAAGACAATTCGGCCCGATGATCCGCATCTCCGGAAACCGGCTTGCTTCACTTTTGATCTGTTCTTCTAGAGCCGCCCCTTCGGCGCCGGTCTCCTTGAACCCTGCCGACATGATGATCATGCCGCGGATGCCCGCCTCGCCACACTCACGCACCAGCCCTGGGACTTGCGTCGCGGGAGTGCAGATCACCGCAAGATCGGGCGTGTGCGGCAGACTGGCAATGTCGGGGAAACAGTGGATACCAAGTACCGCTTCAGTCGCTGGATTAACCGGATACACCACCCCCATAAATCCGGCGCCAACGAGATTGCTCAGTACCTTACCACCAACCGAATTAGGATTGGTCGTAACGCCGATCAGCGCAATTCGCTGCGGATTGAATATCGAATCTAATTTGTGCGCACCCATAGTTCCTATTCCTTAGCCCCCCGAATCGAATGCTCCAATTTACACAATTCGTGGCATGACGCTATCGGTAAGCAAGCTGGCAGATCAAATTGCCTGCGGCCGCCAAGACAAGCGGCGCCGTTACACCCCCCGGAAAGTACCCCCGCTTGTATATCATCATCCCGATATGGATGCAGCCGTTGATGACCATTGCGATTCCATAGATCCACGCCAAGACGAAACCAACCGCATTCTCCGCCTGACACAGGCATAATGTGACGATCGTGAAAGCAAAGGCCGCCACATTCAACCAGACGAACAACGATTTCGGGATTTCTCCGATCGGAACCTTCCGCCGGAAATCCCTAAGCACTTCCTCATACAGGTGGATGGCCTGCACGACAATCAGGAAGATAATACCAACACTAACCAAGCTCATGATTCGCCACTTCTAGGGGCGTGTCATTCCCGCGCAGGCGGGAATCCAGATTTGTTGATCGCGTTCTGGGCGAAGCCTGAACCCGACATATCAATTATCACGCACTCGCCGCCTTTCTTGAGGTGAGGCCTCGGTCTCTTGGGATCGGACAGCATGCTGCTTACGGCATCACTTATTCTCACACGGCCCGAGCGGCAGTGGAAGCAACTGCAGCCCCGCCAGTGTCTTTTTAAAGTACGGCATCGCTTTGTCGAAAAGTGCTGCTGGTGCCATGAGCTCTATCTTG
>CAIVHJ010000466.1 GCA_903905665.1 uncultured Phycisphaerales bacterium | reverse complement strand
GTTCTTCGCCGCCGCCATCGCCGCCGCGTTCGCCGTGGACGACCCGATCGAGGCGCTGGAGATCGGCCTCACCGAAATCCCGAAGGACTCCGCCACGGCGAAAGCGGTCCGCTGGGCGCTGAAGACCGCCCCGCAAATCAAGAATTACCGCGACGCGCGCCGCCGCGTGGACGAACGGTTCGCCGGAATGCACCCGACCAGTATCACCGCCACCACGCTGACGATCGCAAACAAAATCACCACCAGAATCCGTTCCTTCTCGACCGCCCTGATGAAGCTGAGATTGCGCTCCTCCCACGTATCCACCTGAACCGCCTGCAGCGTGAACAAATCCCGTGGTTCGGCAAATTCCGCACACTGTGTGCGAAATTCATCCCACAATTTTCGAATCTTGTCCCGGGCGATTTTGTAGTCCACCCCGTCGTACAGTTTGATTTGAATCTGCGTGGCGCGGGGCGGCGTCATTCCTTGCCCATCGACCCGTTCCTGAGCCTCGCATCCCACCAGTTTCTGCAACCAGCCAAAATCGCAATATACCGTCTTGCTGTCAATATCCCAGATTCGGGTGTTCGAATCATCCACGTACCGCATCACCACCGTCGTCGCAGGATTCAATGCATCCACACCGGCATGCGTCACCGCCAAAGTCGTCAGTCGCACACGAACCCCCTTGGGAATCTGACGCTCGTATTGTCCACGACTGTTTTTGTATGCCGCCAAATCCACCCCGATGATCATCCCCGGCAACGGATCGTCGAGGTACTCCCGTGTGTCCGTCCGACCGGTGAGCAGGTCTTCCTCACGATGCATCATGAACCAGCCGGGTCCCGGGTAAGGTTCCCCTGCTTCGCGACGATAGAGGGCTTGAAAATCCGGGTCTTTCGTCCTGGCTTGATACTCCGCGCGGGCCTCTTCAAACACCTTCGGCAATCTCGCGATATTCTGCTCGTCGAAATACCATGTCGGGCAACGCGACGGCTCAAACGTCGTCGTCCCCGGATAGTATTTGTTGTAGTACAGCCCTTCTCCAAAACTGTTGATCGTCGTATACTCGTTCAAACGAATCCCGGTTACCATCACGGTATAGGTTTTGTCGGCGCTTCCACTCTTCAGCAGACCATAATTGATGATCACCGGAGTCGCGGCTTTGACTTCGTCCTTCATTTCACTTTTGACTCGCGCGATGAACTCGTCGTAATACGGAAACGTCGTCACCTCGCCCACTTCCAGAATCACGTCCCCCAGCAGCCGCCGCGAACTGCTGCGAACCGAGTCAAGAAAACCCGTCATCACACTGTGAACCACCAACACCATCGCCGTGCACAACGCTACCGCCGCCACCGCAAAATACGCGATCCGCCGCTTGCGAAGATACCGAAGAGCTAGAAATAACTTATACATAAACCACAAAGACCCAAAGACGCTAAGAAATCATAAAATAAATTTTCTGTCGATCTTTGAACAAATAAACAACGAGCCGCGTGGCTTCAGCCAGCACGTCGCCTCAGAACCACACGTTCTCCGGCCTTTTGAAGTTTGACATAATTCGTATTTCCACTCAACGATCAATGACATCTTCCACCTTCGAGTCTTCGTGGTTTTATTTTCCTACCGGCCGCTGCAGGGGAAACAAAATCACGTCCCGAATGCTCGTCTGGTTTGTCAGCAGCATCACCAATCGGTCGATGCCCAGCCCCAACCCGCCCGCCGGAGGCATCCCGTACTCCAGCGCCATCACAAAATCCTCATCCATCACCGCCATCGTCTCGTCGCCCTCTCCTCGCAACTGCTTCGAAAAATTCTCCCGCTGAATCTGAGGATCGTTCAACTCGCTGTAGGCATTGCCCAGCTCCATCCTCGCCGCAAACAACTCGAACCGCAGCGCCGTCAACGGGTCATGGGGATCCCGCTTGGTGAGCGGGCAGATCGGCGCCGGATAATCCAGCACAAACGTCGGCTGAACCAGATTCGGTTCGACCGCCTTTTCAAATACGGCATTGATCACCACCGCATCGTCCATCTTCGTTTGGTCGATCCCCATCGGGCCGGCTTTGCGGCGCAAGGCGGGAACGTCCGTCATGTCCACTCCGGCGTATTCGTTCAGCAGGTCCGCATATTTCCGTCGTGCAAACGGCGGCCTGAAATGAATCGTCTCCTCGCCAAACGGCCGCTCGTACCCACCCCCGGTCGCTTCGATCGCCGCGACGATCATCGCTTCCGTAATCTCCATCATGTCGTGGTAATCACCATACGCCTGATACAGTTCCAGCATCGTGAATTCGGGATTGTGCTTGGTGCTGATCCCTTCGTTGCGAAAGTTCTTGGCAAACTCGAACACCCGCTCCAATCCTCCCACCAGCAATCGCTTGAGGTACAGTTCCGGACTGATCCGAAGGTACAAATCCATATCCAGCGTGTTGTGATGTGTGGTGAACGGACGGGCCGCCGCTCCGCCATACAACGGCTGTAATACCGGCGTCTCAACTTCAAGATAATCCCGCTCAATCAGGCATCCGCGAATCGCCTGAATAATCCGAGACCGCAACTCAAAGACTTGGCGGACATCGGGATTGACATACAAATCCACGTGCCTCCGTCGGTAACGCAGGTCCACATCCTGCAATCCATGCCATTTTTCCGGAGGCGGCTGAAGCGACTTGGCCAGGAACGTCAGTTCCGTCGTCCACACCGTATCTTCACCGGTTTTGGTCCGACCGAGCGAACCTTTGGCGCATACAACGTCACCCATGTCAAGACATTTAACCACGTCCCAGGTGGTCTGTAGCACGTTTTTCGCCAATCCGATCTGAATGTCACCGCGCCGATCCCGCAGCGTAACAAAAGCCAATTTGCCCATATCGCGCAGCAGCACTACCCTGCCTGCTACCATTGCAATCTCCGACTCCAGGCGATCTCCGGGACCGATACCAAGACGGGCAACCTGCTGATGAACTGCGGCAGACGACTGAATGCCTTGCACCCGTTGACCATACGGATCAACTCCCAACTCTCGAAGCCGATCCAGTTTTCGTATTCGTTCACGAATGAGATCATCCATCGCAATCCGCCTGAAAAAAAACAACCGCTTTGGTCGATAGATGGGAATCCATGCTATCACGCCGCCGCAATCACAGCAACGAATGAAGCGTGAAACATGGAGCGTCCGACATAAACAGACTTGAAACGAGAGAGTACCCAATCTCCTCCGGCGTTTCATCGTCGCGGACCTGGGTTTCTCGATGCTGAATCTTCAGCACTTACATTGAAAGGAGAGGATATGTTTGCTCTCGTACTGGGCTTCTTCTTGTTTGTGTATTGGATCGCAGCTTCGGTGGCAATTCCGGCGGTCAACAGTGGCCTGACAAATGGGTTGACTTGATTCGCCGCAAAAAACTTGGCCTGCTTATCGTATCAGTGCGGCGTCAACCCAGTTGACGCGATCCTGTATATCGCCATTCGCACCGTAATCCACCCTGAGCTCAAGCGTTTTTGCGCCCGTTACCGGTACGCGCATCTCGTGAAGCGATTGATCCGCGCGCACGTGGAGCCACTGCTGGCAAACCTTATCATCCACAACGACCATCACGTCCACATCTGCCCATTCCCCGGCCGAATCATCCAAACCACATCCCACCGTAAACTCCCGAAATTGACCTCCCAAATCGTAAGTCACGATCGACCGACTGTGGACTCCGAGTCCGTGATGATAAATTCGTCCTCCCACCGACAACGGCCCCCCGATGACGTTTTGATTGACACGCATCGGCCACGCAAGAGACATGAGCGGAGTTTGCCGGGATTCTTTCGGTTCGAGCGAATCCAGCCAGACCCAGCGCCCCCTTGCGATTTCGATTTCTTCCACGCGAAGCGGTGAAACGTCCTGTACGGAACCGTCGAAATACGTGAAGTCAAGTCCGTCGGGCGACCATCGCAACCGACTGACTGTCAGGCGACTTCCCTCGTCAAACCGAACCGACGCCGAGAGACGATCAACGGGCGGCCGCCGGAATTCTCCTGCCAATACCAAAGCCACCATATTGGCAAAATCCACTCGGAGTTCCCGCCCCGTCACTTCAAATTGAATTCGATCGCTCTGCAGGGACAACACAACCCCGCGCAACAAATCCCCGTTCGTCAATAATATCTGATCGTCAGTACCCGCCGTCGCCATGAGCCGGTCCACGCGCGCCTGCCAACGAGGCTGAGACGCCGTCGCAGTCAGGCACGCCCGAATTCGATCCATGGGAATCGCCAAACCCCGATGAAATGCCAGATCAAACACCACTCGATTCTCATCTCCATGAGCGATCGTGCCGAACAAACGATCTCCTCCATCCAGTATCAAACTCAAGGAACCGGGAGAAAGTTCAGGGCGTGTCGCCTCGCGGGAAATTTCAACCAAATCCACTGCCGGAACGATTAAATCCTCCATCGTTTCTTTGGAGCGGATCGACAATCCCTCATCCAGGCTAAACCGTTGAAGACTCCCTGCTATGGGCCGATCCACTGTCCGAACCCGAACCTCCACATCCTCCGCCCAAACCAGACGCGAACCCAGAACCACGAAAACCACCGTCATCAGAAAAAACGAGAATCTCGGATTTCGGATTTTGGATCTTGGATTGATCGGCGGCCCCGCAAAGGGAATGTTGGCGAAATCGGTGACGCGTGAAGCACAAGTCGTGATACGCGAGACGACAAATGAACCGTTTGCAATTCTTAATTCATCATTCATAATTCGCAATTCATCATTCACTTCCGTCGCTTCACCCGACTTTCGGCTTGAGGCCGAGACTTTTGCGGATGACGGTCAGTTGCCCGGCATGCATCCCCTCGTGCCACGCAATCCCAAACATCAACTGAGCAGTATGGGCACCAAACTTCTGCCAATCCGGTGGAAGCGGTTTCAACAATTGATCGGGCGTCAATGATTGAAACCATCCGATCAGACCTTCTCGCATCGGACGCATCAGGCTCAAAATTTCCTCCACCGCAGGATAATCCCGCACATGCGGAGTAGGGATCGAACCCATCCCAAACAAGGGTCCCCATTTTTCAGGCAACATCGTTGACTTTCCTGAAAAAGTCCGAAGAAAAAAATCATCCGTCGCTGCCAAATGGCCCAAAACCCACAGCGCATGATTCGCCCCGGGGAAAGGTTGGTGGCAAATTTTGTCCTTTGGAATATCCTCAAAAAATGTCAACGTATTTCGACGGGAAAAACCCATAGCGGCCAGCCCGGCTTCCAATAGCTGGTTCGACATAACGGCTCCTTTCTGTTCTGAGGAAAAACTCC
>CAIVHJ010000465.1 GCA_903905665.1 uncultured Phycisphaerales bacterium | reverse complement strand
CGATCTATCTCGAAACGCACGGAGCTCCGGGGACCACCCCGTGGCTTCAGGTCGATCCGGGTCGGTTGGAAGCCATGATCACTTCACTCCCCACGCGGGCGGATGTTCCGATTCCCGTGGAGGAGCAGCTGATTGTCGAAATGTGCAGCCGGTGATGTATTGAACCCCGGTGCGATCATCGGGATCGCGACCCCATACACTTTCGGTCAGGAGAAGACACGATGCGGATTCGTTGGAGAGGTCTGGAACTGCCGAATCAGGTGATCCGGGATGAACATGTATCCACGGAGGACTATGGGAAGTTCATCATCGAACCGTTCGAGCGCGGTTTTGGAATCACGATCGGGAACAGTCTGCGCCGAATTCTGCTTTCGAGCCTGGAAGGCGCGTCGGTAACCAAAGTTAAGATCGCCGAAGCCACCCATGAGTTCACGTCGTTGCCGGGTGTATTGGAAGATATTACGGACATCGTATTGAACATCAAGGGTCTGGTTCTGGACCTGAAATCCGACGGCCCTCGCAAAATGTCGGTGCAGCGCAGCGGAACGGGGCCCGTGACGGCGGCGGACATTGTGGCGGATCCCAACATCGTCATCATCAACAAAGACCATCATCTGGCCACATTGACGACGGATGTTCCTTTCTCCATCGAAATGTGGGTGGACAAAGGTCGCGGTTGGCGGCCCGCCGATGAAAACCAGTGCAGTGAATCTGAAATCGGCGTGTTTCCGGTGGATTCGTCTTTTTCACCGGTGCGCCGGGTCCGCTACAAAACCGAAGAGACGCGAGTCGGTCAGAAGGTGAATTATGACCGTTTGATTCTGGAAATCTGGACCAATGGCGCCGTCAAACCGGAAGATGCGCTGGTCGAAGCCGCAAAAATTCTCCGCAAGCATCTCAATCCATTTTTGCTGTATCAGGAACTGGGTCAGGAAGTGGTGACGGAACCATTGACCCCTGCGGTTGAACCTGAGGCCGAGAGTGATATCGACGAAGAACTACAGGCGAAACTCAACATGCGGATCGCCGACTTGAGCTTGTCTGTTCGCGCCAATAATTGTCTGGACTCCGCGCGTATTCTAACGGTGGGCCAACTGGCCAACTGCACCGAGAGCGATTTGTTGCGGATGCGGAGTTTTGGGAAGACCTCCCTGAGAGAGGTCAAGCGGAAACTTCAGGAGATGGGTCTTTCGCTGGGAATGAACGTGGGGCCATTTGAAGTCTCGGCGGTGGGTATGGCTTCGGCGCCCAAATCGGTGGTGACGGACCCTATCGGTTCGATCCTTCCAGCGGCGCCGTTCGGTTTGAGCAGCCTGGGCAGCAACAAATTCAACCCGGCAACTCCGCCGTCCGGCGAGACTCAGTGAGCCTGTGGTGATAGGTCGGGTGGCTTTGCGATTGACGAGAGTGATTGAATCATGAGACATCGATGTGTATTTCGTAAATTGAATCGAACGATGGAGCACCGCAAGGCGCTGCGTCGGAATATGGCGCAAAGTCTGTTTGAGCACGGCGCCATCCGAACGACGATTGCCAAGGCGAAAGAACTTCAACCTTTTGCCGAGCACCTGATCACTTTGGCCAAAAAGGCGAAACAGGGAGACTTGAAGGCGCGTCGCCGCATTCATCACCTGATGGGCGAGCGTTATATGATTCCGAAGGAGCATCTGGGCGAATACGAGGATATGTCGGACGCCGATCGGGAGGCGGTTCGTCAAACGCGGAGCGGCCGGCGACATCGAACGGGTGAAGGCAAAGGCGCGACGCCGTTCACTTCGGAATCGATTGTGCATCGTTTGATTCAGAAAACCGCCGAGCGCTATCAGAATCGCACCAGCGGTTACACGCGAGTAATTCACCTTTCCAAGACGCGAATGGGGGATCAGGGTGAACAAGCTGTTTTGCAGCTTGTCGGAGAGGAAATCGTCCCGACCAACGTTCCAAAAGGTGGAAAGTCCACTCGCCGCCGAAAAGCCGACATGCGTTATGCCGCCGTCATGAAAGCTGCAAAGAAAAAACCAAAATCCGCCCCTGAACCGGCATCGGCCTCGGATCCATCCGGAGACGCGCCAAAATCGTCAACATAAATGAGTGGGGGGGCAGCGATGAGCATCCGTGACCCCAATTGCGTATTCTGCAAAATCGCGGCGGGTGAAATTCCGTCGCTGCGCGTTCTGGACACTCCGTCGGCAATGGCGTTTCTCGATATCGGGCCTCTCGCCGAAGGACACCTGCTCCTGATCCCGCGAAACCATTATCGTACGATCGACCAGATGCCTCCTGATGAACTCACCGAAGTGACTTCGTGTCTTCCCTCACTGGCGCGGGCGGTCGTGAAGGTCACGGGGGCAACCGGTTATAACATTCTGCAGAACAACGGCCGGATTTCCGGCCAGGTCGTGGAACACGTTCACTTCCACATCATTCCGCGAAAAGAAGGCGACGGGCTGGGTTATCGCTGGAACGCCGGAAAATACCCGCCCGGCCGGGCCGAAACCCTCCATCGGGAATTCACGGCGATACTTGGTTGAAGCGGGAATTCCGGAGCATCCATGCGACTCGGACCGATTATGGCGTTGGTGGCGGCGTGCATCATTGGTTCGGGAACGTTCCTCGTCGCGCAGGATTCCGTCGCACGATTCCCGCCCTCGACGCTGGTGTGTTTCCGAATTACCCTCGGATTCTTGTTTGTCATCGTCTGGTTTTTGATGTTGATTCGGCCGCCGCGACTTGCCCCGCGCCGGGATTGGCCCCGCCTGATCGGTCTGACGTTATTTTTCCTCGTCAATCAATTCTTCTTCATCTATGGGATGCGAACCGCACCGGTGGTTAATGCCGCGCTTCTGTTCGCCTGCACGCCCATCCTGGTGCTCATCGCAGGAGTCTGCTGGCTGAAAGAATCGCTGACGCTCACCAAGATGGCCGGTGTGCTGCTCGCCTTGGCGGGCGTGCTGGTAATTCTTGGTTTGGATTCGTTCCGGTTTGGATCGGGTCAATCCGGCGGAACCCTTCAGATTGCCGTGGCGGTTCTGGCATGGGCAGGTTACATGGTGGTGGCCAAGTCACTGCTCGTTCATCACAAACCGCTGGTGGTTCTGTGCTGGGTTTTCATGCTGGCTTCGATTTCGCTGTCGCCGTTGACCATCGGTTGCGGTATCCAATTGAACTGGTCCGCCCCCGGCTGGGGCGGGTGGATCGGGTTGGCGTACCTCGGATTGTTGACCAGTGGAATTTCGTTTTTGCTGTGGTACTGGGCGCTCGAACGAATGGAAGCCAGCCGTGTCGCCGTTTTCACCAACCTTCAGCCGCCGATGACCGCCATCATGGCCTGGGCGGTCCGCGGTGAAGTCCTCACGTCGCAGGTAATCATCGGCGGGGTGCTTGTCCTGATTGGCGTGAGCCTCGCACAATATCGATCCTTGCCGCGATGAGCCTTTATTACAGTCCCATATACTCCATCATACGTTATCAGACTTCCCCGTTGAGAGACCAATCCCCTCTCCCCTTGGGGAGAGGGCAGGGTGAGGGGAAAGGT
>CAIVHJ010000464.1 GCA_903905665.1 uncultured Phycisphaerales bacterium | reverse complement strand
GGTTATCCAGATTATGAAGCTCGCGATCGTCAACCCGAATAGCATAAAGCAGGACCCGGGTACTGCGGTCGTGCCGGTGGCGAGTTTCGATCTGGATCCCTTGAAGTCTTATGAGCGAAGCGTTTGGGTTTACCTCACGTCTGAGGTCGTCGGCGGAGCGAGGATCTATTTCTCGACTGGCTTGGATGCCGGATATGATACGAAGACATTCTACGTCACCACGGCCAACGCGTGGGTGCAGGTTTTGGACCCGGTATTGATTACCGGTAAGTCTCACCTTGGCATGTTTGGGGTCCGCTCTCTGGATGCTTCTGTCACCCCCGTCTACTTCGATGATGCCTCGTTCGCGGAGATTCCCGAGCCGGCCTCGATCGCTGGTCTTTTGACCGGCGTCCTCGGCATGTTCGGATTCGCAATCAGACGCCGCAAGTAATCGATCCAAAAATCGCGTCCAAAAGTCGAAAAGCCCCGGGGCGAAACGTCCCGGGGCTTTTGACGTCAGGATTCAGGCAGGGCCGAAGTAAGAGTTCAGGAACGATGAGTACAGCGCCTATCTACCCGTCACCCTGATCCTGAACTGGATTCAGGAGATTCAGGGTCCATCCCTTCGTAGCCTGGATGCTGAAACGAGTTCACTACCGTCCCACAGGCCGGTGTGGATTTGATAAGACTGACGGGTTCGCTGTATCCTTGTTTGCGACTAAGGAAGCGAGGATATGCACAATGAACCCGTCGAAGCACAGTTTAACAGTATTGGCCCAGATTTTCAAACTGATCCCTGGGTATCTTATTCCGAAGCTGGCAAATGAGCATGGTGTGTCCAAGAGGTCTCGTCGTTTCAGTCCGACAAGTCACGTTCTGACATTGATGCACTGCCAGCTATCGCATTCGATCAGTCTCAATGATACGTGTGATTGCCTGCGCAATCACAGTGGCGCTTTGACAAGCATACGTGAATCCGTGGCGCCCAGTAGAAATGCTTTGTCGCATGCAAACCGCGTAAGAAATGCCGACATGGCTGAGGCGCTGTTTTGGAGCGTTCTAGATGATCTGAAGACAACATGCCCGAGCTTTGGTTTGCAGGGGCGCAGGTATTGTGGGATTCCGCGCCGGTTCAAGCGTGTGATAAATGTAGTAGACTCCAGCACGATCAGATTGATGGCAAACTGCCTTGATTGGGCTAAGCACCGTCGGCGCAAGGCAGCAGCAAAGATGCATTTGCGTCTGGACCTGCATTCTTTCTTGCCTGAGTTTGTGCTGGTCAAGTCAGCAAATACCAATGACTTGGCAGAGTCTTACGAGGTTTGCGCCGGTGTAAGAGCGGGCGAGATAGTCGTCTTTGACAAGGCTTATGTTGATTATGAGCATCTTCACAGGCTCACCGAGCGCGGTGTTTCTTGGGTGACTCGTGTTAAGGAGAACACTAGCTATGAAGTTGTGGGACAGCATAGTGAGCCATCCGGTCGGATCATACGTGATGTGCATATCAAGCTTACCGATCCCAAGACATCGCGGAAATATCCTGAGACTTTGAGACTAGTGGAGGCAATAGTTGAAGTAGGCGGAGAGCCCAGGCGGATGATGTTTCTGACAAACAACATGGTCTGGGCACCGGGTTCCATTTGCGATCTTTACGAATCGCGCTGGGGTATCGAGGTCTTCTTCAAGGAGATAAAGCAGACGCTGCAGATAGCGGACTTCATGGGCTACAGCGAGAATGCTGTGCGCTGGCAGATATGGACAGCATTGCTGGTGTATGTTTTGCTTCGCTTCGTTGCCTGGCAAGGCAGCTGGAAGCATACGTTCACACGCCTGTTTACCGTTCTGCGCGGCGTTCTGTGGAGTTGTCTGGACATGTTCAGTGTGCTGAGTTGCTGTGGGACAGCACATGGCGCACTGAGAATAAGAGCAGCGCCCGAGCAGTGCTATTTGCCTGGATTTTCGCCAGGTTAGAGCAAACGAAAAACCGAAAATGGGGTCACGGGAAAGCGCGTCATACTGAGCGTGAAATGCAGACATAACAGCCCGTTTTCAGAAACTATGGGATGGTAGTGAAACGAGTTCAGCATGACGTGGTGCTCACCAAGAGTGAGCTGTTACGGGCCGAATGCAGGCGGCATCTCTACAGCGACTTCACATAGGCCACCAGATCACCCATCTGCTTTGCGCTCAAATGCGATGTCTTGCCGTGTTTGTCGCCCTTGTTGTGAGTGGTCAAGACGTCACGGAGCGTGGCGGCGGAGCCATCATGCATATACGGGGCCGTGCGCCAGACTTCGACCAGGGTGGGGGTGTCGAAACTATAGCTCTCGCGATCATACTCGCCATGAGAGCCGACGTCGTAAGACTTCAGATCGGTATAGAGCCCCGGCGGGTGGCAGCTTGCGCAGCCGACTTTGCCGTCCATGAATATCTTCTTGCCTCGCACCGCCGC
>CAIVHJ010000463.1 GCA_903905665.1 uncultured Phycisphaerales bacterium | reverse complement strand
TAGAAGGCATAAGTCCGACGACGGAGGACTCCTATCGGACATGGTGAAATTGATATGAAGAAACGCCGCAAACTGGAACGGTCGGAGGCCGCCCGTGTTAAGGTAGAAGGGACATCCGCGATCAAGAAGATGGCGATTGCGACGCCGAGTACAGCGGCGGACAATATCGGACCACGTGTAAAAGCGCTTGTGATCTTTTTTCTCATGGTGATGGTGCTGATTCCCTACGGGCAAGTTCTAGGTTTCGACTTTGTCAATTTTGACGACAATCAGTACATCACGGAAAATACAAGAGTCAGCGCGGGCCTTACGCTTGAGAACGCGGTTTGGGCATTTACTACGAAAGAGGTTGCGAATTGGCATCCCCTTACATGGTTGTCTTATCTCCTGGACGTTCAACTCTTCGGCGTTAAGAATGCCGCAGCCTTTCACGCGATCAATGTGTTGTTTCATGCCCTCAATAGTGCTTTGCTTTTTCTGCTGTTGTGCCGCATGACTCGCGCGCTATGGCCCAGCGTGTTAGTCGCGGCCTTGTTCGCGGTGCACCCCCTGCACGTCGAATCCGTCGCATGGATTGCCGAACGGAAGGACGTGCTGAGCACGTTCTTCTGGTTACTAACGATGATAGCCTATGTTCACTATGTAGCATCTCCGGGATCCCGCTACCTATTTGTGGTCCTGCTTCTTGCTTTGGGGCTGATGGCGAAACCGATGCTGGTAACTTTGCCCGCAGTGCTCTTGCTGATCGATTATTGGCCGTTGTGCCGCCTTGAGGAAGTGGGACCTGTGCGGGGTGGGCCGGCTACCCGTTGGCGATGGCTGGTTATCGAAAAGCTACCCCTGTTTGCACTGGCCGTTGTCTCATCGATGGTAACGGTTCTCGCGCAGAAGGGCAGTCACAACGTCATCGGCTCGGAGTCGTTGCCCGTATGGCTTCGTGCCGCAAACGCAGTGGTTTCTTATGTAAGATATATGTTTATGACAATAATACCTGTAAACTTGACCATGTTTTACCCGCATTCCCACTTCAACCTTCCTTTTTGGCAGGTAATCGTTTCGGGCGTGATTCTGGTAGCGGTGTCGGTTTTCGTGCTCTGGCGGCGAAAGAGCCGCCCCTATCTATTGGTTGGATGGCTCTGGTACTTGGGAACGTTGGTTCCCGTCATTGGATTCATCCAGACCGGCGACCAGGCCCTTGCGGATCGCTACACGTATGTGCCACTCGTTGGCTTGTTTCTCATGGCGATATGGACTGTTCAAGACCTCTCCGTACGGTGGTCTATCCCGAAAACAGCGCTCGGGTTTGGTGCCTGCACACTGCTGGTCGCATTGACTATCGCTACGGGCCTCCAGACCAATCATTGGCGTAGCAGTACAACGCTCTATGAGCATGCGTTGCATATAAATCCGTCTAATTATCTGGCGCATAATAACTTAGGCGCCATCATGTTCGGTCAGAAGCGCGTTGATGAAGCCAAAGTCCATTTCATGAAGGCTTTGCAGGCAAACCCAAACCATGCCGAGGCCCACGACAACTTGGGC
>CAIVHJ010000462.1 GCA_903905665.1 uncultured Phycisphaerales bacterium | reverse complement strand
TTTTTCTTTTTGGAGGAATGGTATCCGACTTACGGCATCACGGTGCCGCGAGACGTGGCGAGTCGTGCGATTTTCAAGGTGTGTCGCCACATGGGACTGGGATTGGGCGGGCAGGACGTGGTCTATATGGATTTGTCTCATTTGCCCAAGAAGTTTCTGGAGAGTCGCCTGGGGGGTGTGTTGGAGTTGTATCAGACGTTTTCGGGCGAGGACCCATACACGCGACCGATGAAGGTTTTTCCGGCGATGCATTATACGATGGGCGGGTTGTGGGTGGATTATGAAAAAGATGCCGCGACCGGCGCCATGAAGCGAATCAGTCCGAAGAACCATTCGACCAGTATTCCGGGTTTGTACGCCTGCGGAGAGTGCGACAATGCCTATCACGGTGCCAATCGGCTTGGGGCGAATTCGCTGCTTAGCGCCACGTTCAGCGGTCAGATTGCCGGTGACGCCGCCTGTGCGTACGTCAAAGGATTGAAAAAACGGTCCGCCGACGCAAACGCCGTGCTTTACGACGGCGAGAAAAAGCGTCAAGCCGAAATGAACCAGCGAATTCTGGACCGGACGAGCGGAGAGAATCCGTTCACGCTGCATCGTGAACTGGGAAGTTTGATGAAGGAAAATGTTTTTGTGGAGCGAGACAACAAGGCTCTGGATCGTGCGATGGCGGGGATCAAGACACTGCAGCAACGGGCGCAAAACATAGCCCTGGATGATCGCGGTTCGTGGTCGAATGCTTCGCTGGCGTGGGCGAGGCAGGTGCAGGACATGCTGGTATTGGCGGAGGTGGTGGTGAAGGGGGCGCGCCTTCGTGATGAATGTCGCGGGTCGCATTACAAGGCGGAGTTTGAACTGAAAGTTCCCGAAGGGAAGTTCGAGGGTGATCCGGAGTACGATGCCTATAAATCACGATGGAAAGCCAACAACGACAAGTGGCTCAAGACCACGATGGCGACGCATACACCTGAGGGACCGTCCATCGAATTTGTGCCCGTGGATCAGTCGGTGCTTCCGGCTCAGACCCCGCGGGATTATCGGTAAAGAGCCCGGTCTTCCGGTGTCAGACTCTGAGAGTGATGTTTTCGCGGGGATACTCGTGTAGAGGAATTATCTGATGAATCAAATCATCCATTTTAAGATCAAGCGGCAGGAGGGACCTGGTGCGCGTTCGTATTGGGAGGAATTCAAGGTTCCTTATGCGCCGGGGCACAATGTGATTTCGGCGCTGATGGAGATTCGGGAGAACCCGGTCAACGTTCAGGGGAAGCGGGTGGTGCCGGTGGTGTGGGACTGCAACTGCATGGAGGAAGTGTGCGGGGCGTGCAGCATGATCATCAACGGTCTTCCGCGTCAGGCGTGCGCGACGCTGGTGGATGATCTGGACCAGCCGATCGTGCTGGAACCGCTGACGAAGTTTCCGCTGGTGCGCGATTTGGTCGTCGATCGGTCAAAAATGTTCAACGCCCTGACGAAAGTCAAATCGTGGATCAGTCTCGACGGAACCTGGGACGTTCATCGCCACGCGCCGTTGATGTCGCCGAGCGTACAATCGCTGCGGTATTTATTTTCGCGCTGCATGACGTGCGGTTGCTGCATGGAGGCGTGTCCGCAGTATCATTCCGAATCGGAATTTGTCGGGCCGGCTCCGCTAGGGCAGGTGATGATGCACAATGTTCATCCCACCGGAGAATACGATAAGCCGGATCGTTTGCACACCCTTATGGCTCCGGGGGGCATCACGGACTGCGGAAATGCCCAAAACTGCGTCAAAGTCTGCCCCAAGGACATTCCCCTGACCGACGCCATCGCCGAACTCGGCCGCCAAACCACCGTCCAGTGGTTACGTGATCTGTTCGTGAAATGAATCATTGATATTGGAGAATGTTGAATGAAACTTTCACGATCTGCGTCGTTGTTCATCTGCACGACACTTCTGTCTTTTCCCTTTTCTCTTTTCGCTTTTTTCTTTCTGCCGCCTGCCGGATGTCCGGCGTCCGCTCTTGATCGGTCTGCCGATCCGTCGGAGGGACGGTTTGAGGACACGTGGATGGCGGTGATGTTGCAGGGGAAGAAGGTAGGCTATAGCCATTCGGAGATGACCCGGACGGGGGATCGGATCGAAACCCGCGTGACAACGTATCTGCGGATTCAGCGAGGCGGGGTTCCCCTCGAAATTCAGACGGTCGAATCCAATACGGAGACGCTCGACGGACGACCCGTATCATTCGCCAATGAAATGAAAATGTCCGACCAGCCGATGAAAATTCGAGGAACCGTTGCCGACGGAAAAATGACGGTCGTGACCGAGCAGTTCGGCGTGCCGATGACGCAGGAAGTGGATTATCCTCAGGGGGCACTCATGCCGTGGGCGGCCCACCGTGAAACGCTCAAGCACGAAATCAAACCTGGCACGAAAATCAATCTGAGCGTGTTTATGCCCGACTTCGCGCTCAATGTGGGGGTTCCGACGACGACGGAGATTCTGGAACAGGGTTCCGTAGAGGTGATGGGAAAGAATACGCCCGGCTATAAGGTCAAGCTGACGATGGTCATCAATGGAGCCGAGATTGTGTCCACGGGCTGGGTGGACAGGCAATACAATCCTCTGCGCCAAGAAACCAGCATGATGGGCATGACGTTTGAGATGGTTGCCTGCAGTGAGCAACAAGCCAAAGAAGCGATCGTCGATGTCGAGTTGATGGTGGATACGCTGATTCCGGTGGGGCGGAGCATCGATCGGGACAAAGCCCAATCCATCACGTTCAAAATCATGCCCAAATCCGATAAGAAACTCACGGTCGATATTCCCGAAACGTCGATGCAAAAAGTGGTGTCTCGAACGGATCGGGAAGTGGTCTTCCGAGTGTCGCGTCTCGATCATGCGGCGCTGCGAAAAGGGAAGGATGCGGCAGTGCCGGATTCGCTTCAGCCGTTTCTGAAGGCGAATGCTTATATCACGAGCAACGATCCACAGGTCCGACAATTGGCGACCGGAGCGATTGAAGGGGTGCACCATCCTTATGAACAGGCGGACCGGTTGCGTCGCAAGGTGAGCGAGGTCATCGAATACAAGGGACTTGGGGTTGGATTCGCCTCGGCGGCTGAAATCTGCCGAAATAAGGAAGGGGATTGCTCCGAGCACGGGGTGTTGTTGGCGGCGCTGGCGAGGGCGGCGGGTATTCCGTCGCGGCTGGTGTGCGGATTGTTGTATGTTCCAGAGTTCGGCGGGAAGGAAAACGTGCTGGGTTTTCATATGTGGGCCCAGTTGTGGATCAATGGGCGATGGGTGGACATGGATTCGGCGTGGAATCAGACCGACGTGGATCCGACCCACATCGCGCTGGCGACTTCGTCGGGTGAGGATTTCACGGTGGGGAGTTTGATTTCATCCGCCATGTTGCACATCAACGAGTGGTCCGTTTCGATTGTCAAGGTGGAGGAGCATGGAAACCATTAGCCGTGTACGATCAACCGTTTGCCGGACGAGACGCCAAGCCGGTTGTCGCCCCGGCGAATTCCTCCGGTTTTGGATGATGGGTTTTCTGCTGATTGCTGCCTCATGGGGTTGCACGAAAATTCTGGGTCTCGACGAAAATGGCAACGCTTCTAACGGTTCGGATAATGCGCAGGAAAATACGAACCTCAACGCCAACATCAGCCCGATGACACTGGACGAATCCGTGACCGCCATCGTGGCCGACAGTCAGCGAGGTTATGACTGCGGAGACATCAATCCACCTGTCGATGAGACCACCGTCCGAACATTTCTCGAAGAGGAGTTTCTTAAGCAGGATGAGTATCCGACCATCGAGGAATTCGCGCAGTATTGGGCGAATGTATACCGCGATCAGGCTGATGCCGCCTGCGCCTCCGGCGGATCGGGACAGGGAAACACCAATGCCAACGAGAATTCCAACGCCAACCTCAACAGCAACGCTTCGGAATGATTGCGACGAAGACCCATAAAAAAGAAAAATGTAGTGTAGGCATTGCCCACCAACTCCTTATTTTTTTTCCGCTTCGGATTCAGGTTGTCAGTGTTGAGGTCGGAAGCCTGCATTGACGCGGCGGTGAGTGGTTGAAATAGTGAGTTTGTGTTATTATCATTCAATCTGGAGCAGAGTGAGCGCGAGAGCCTTGGCTTTTGGCTGGGCTTGTCGCGGCTTGCTTCATGAGGTACGGGGCGTAGCGCAGTCTGGTTTAGCGTGCTTGACTGGGGGTCAAGAGGTCGCGAGTTCGAATCTCGCCGCCCCGAATTGCAGGCATAGAGATTGGTTCGTTGATAAACTGGCGATTACAACTTGCCAAGTAACCTTAAGAGACCATCGAGAATAGTTACGGGATGAGGCGGACACCCGGGCACATAAAGATCGATCGGCAACAAGGAATCGGCGCCATTATGAACCTCCGGGTGGTCCATAAAGGGACCACCGGAAATGGCGCATGCTCCGACGGCAATAACGATCTTGGGTGAGGGAACCGCCGCATAGGTCTTCTGCAAGGCTAATTTCATGTTCTCCGTAACCGGACCCGTAATCAACAAACCATCGGCATGCCGGGGCGAAGCAACAAATTGAATTCCGAATCGACCGAGATCAAAAACCACGGTATTAAGGACGTTGACGTCTGCTTCACAAGCGCTGCATCCGCCGGCGCTGACCTGACGGAGTTTAAGTGATCTGCCCAGCAGCCTGCGAAATTTTATTTCCAATGCCTCAGCCAACTTCATCGATTTTCCGCAATCAATACGCAGGTCACTTCGATTTCGAACAGCCAGACGATACTCCGGCTGGTATCGAATCGCTTGCTTGGGACAATTCGACTGGCAATCCGTGCAAAAAAGACATCGTCCCAGATCAACTTGAAAGTGTTTTGAATCAATATTGATCGCTTGTGTTGGGCAGATTTCAGAACATCGGCGGCAGTCGTCGGGACATTGAGCAAGATCCACAACCGGGAATCCTCGCAATCGTTCCGGGAGCGTCGGCTGCTTCTTCGGAAAAGCGATAGTACGGTGCTTTTGCCGTAGGCGAGTACGAAGAATCTTGATCATGAGGAAAATCCCTTGCTACAAATCGTGACCACAATACGATAGATTGAAACTCTTGTTGCAAAGCGGAAAATCTGAAATTTGTTGACCCCGCAAAGCCAGGGCGAGTCCCATCCAATTGTGAAACGAAGGATCGACAATCTTGTAGCGCTCAAATTTTCCTTGCGGATCCGTAATAGCAACGTGGCAAATCTCTCCTCGCCAACCTTCGACCAGTGACACGACGATGGCATTGGGTGCCAAAGAATCCACTTCTACAGCGGTACCCACTGGACCGGCAGGAAGAGCTTTCAGTAATTCCTGAACAAACTGGACGGAATGTTGAATTTCGAGCCATCGGACGTAAGCTCTGGCAAAGACATCCCCGGTATCCCAAGTACATAAAGGAATGTGAAAAAAACGATAACTGCCGGACGGAAAAGCATGTCGCACATCCCGCGGCAAACCGGTTGCCCGAGCCGGGAGACCGACAAGGCCCAAATCTTCACAAACCGTTCGAGTGACTGTGCCTGTACTCTCAAACCGCGCCATGACAGAGGAGGAATCCCACAACAAATCAATCGCTGTCTTTGCATCATGCAAGGCCTTTGACAGGCGGTTGCTGAGATCAGTGATGTGTCTGGGTTCCAGATCAAATTGAACACCACCCGGGCGCATGAAGCTTCTTCCAAAGCGACTGCCACACAAGACCGCCGTCATGTTAAGAAAATCTCCTCTGATCCGGCCGCAATAAGAAGCAGTCGGCAGAAAGCCGACGTCGCTAGCCAGCGCACCCAAATCGCCCACGTGATTGGCCAGACGCTCCAGTTCGAGCGCAAGACTTCGCAGGATTTGAGCACGAACCCCTACTTTGCATTCAGTTAAGGACTCAACGATTTCACAATATGCGGTCGTGTGACCAATCGTCGTATCGCCAGCCAAGGTTTCCATGAAGTGGATCGTGCGCTTGCCGGGTCCACCCACCAATGCTCGCTCAATTCCCCGATGTTGATAACCCAGTGAAATCTCCAGGTGAAAAACATGTTCTCCATGACATTGGAAACGGAAATGCCCCGGTTCAATGATGCCGGCATGCACTGGTCCGACTCCTACTTCGTGAACCTCTTCTCCTTGCACTTGGAAATAATCAGTCATCCCAGGCAAGGCTCTTTGCTCTATCGGCGGATTCTTAGTTGGGTGTTCCAAGCCGTTTGTTGATGCAAAGCGTATCGGTTTGAGCCACGGATGTCCTTGTGGAATGATGCGGGATTGCTCTGCAATTTCCCTTTCGAACCCGTGTGCCTGGGGACACTCCGGTGTTAAGGATTGGTATGCGTCACCGATTTTTTCGGAAAACAGTATCGACAACGTTCCCATACTGTCATTGGCCAGAACAGCCACAATGCGGAACAGGTTGTTCTGAGACGGCTTGGCAAAAAGCGCATTAATTCGGGCGCCTGCTTCCACGCTGCTGATGACGGCCTCGCGAAATTCAGCAATGGCCAGAATAGGCACATCTTGTATTGGCACGACTTGACCGTTCCTAATACAGGGCAAACCATTAACTATTCCATCGGAAGTAATGGACATCAAGAACTTCCTCCCACGGTCATTGCCGCTTCATGAAGAACTTGATCAATTGCGGTTGGAAGGTGAACACCCAGAAGAAGTACAACCATGCCGAGCACAGCCGGAGGTGCGATGGACCAAAACGATTCTCGCTGTACGCCGTGTGCCGAACCCAAGACCGGTGCTGTGTTGCTCTGCGCCATTTTAAGCATGATGGAAGACATCCCTGCAAAAATCACCGCCAGCGTTGCCAGATAAATGACGGCGACGCCATATCTTCCCTCGGCCAGTGCTCCTTTCAGGATAATGAATTCGCTCAAGAATGTTCCAAAGGGTGGGAATCCGGTAATGGCGAACAAACCCACCACCCAAAGAGCCGCTGAAACCGGTACGACACGCAACGCTCCTCGCACGTCGTTTACGGATTTCGATTTGAAAACGGTCAGTAGATTACCCGCCACCAGGAAAAGCATGGCTTTGCTGGCCGAGTGGTTGATTGCGTGAAACATCGATCCAAACACAGCTCCGCCTCCGAGTCCGACTCCGAGCGACAAAATTCCCATATGCTCCACACTGGAGTAAGCCAGCATTCGTTTGTAATCTGCCTGTTCCAAAATAAAAACCGCCGCACACACCATCGAAATCAATCCGAAACCGATTAACAAGTTTCTCCCGAAGTCTGCCAGACCAGCGGCGAGGCAAATCTGTTGAGCACGCAAGATGGCTAAGAAAGCACAATTAAGCAGCGCGCCGGACAACAGCGCAGAGACTACCGACGGCGACTCACTGTGGGCATCCGGCAGCCAGGTATGGAGCGGGGCCAAACCCATCTTGGTGCCATAACCAACCAATAAACACAGAAACCCGGCTTTGAGCCAGGGAATTTCAAGATGTTTCGCTTGTGTGACCAAAGAGCTCAAGAGTAATGAGGTCGTAGGCTGATCGGCGTTATGCGAAGCCGCCACCGCGATGCAGAAATTTCCCAGGAGCGCCAGGGCAATTCCTACGGAGCAAATCAATAAGTACTTCCAGGTGGCTTCAAGAGATTGATGATGTCGGTGAAAGTAGATCAAAGGAGCACTGGCCAGCGTTGTGGATTCGATAGCCACCCATAACAACCCAAGATGTTGACTCATCGGGACCAGCGTCATAGTAGCCAGAAATATCAGCAAGCAACCGGTGAATACAGATTCTGCCGTATTCGGGAAAAATGACCCTTCATCAGAATGTGCTCCCGGAGTGGACTCTTCACGTATCAAATATCCAACCCCGTAAACAGCGGCAACACCAAACAGAAAACTCGTGATGCTGAGAAAAAGAAGCCCCGGTGCGTCCAAAGAAAGCCAATTGTCAAAAAGTGGCCCGGGCCTATGGCTCCAGAAAGTCGTGGTCAATCCAAGATGCAGGAAAGCTGTCGTCAATAAAAGGCCACGACGGATTTTGTCCGACTTGATGAAGAAAGCGACCATGCCCGCCAATATGGGCATGAGCAATAAAACCAGAATCATGTCATCAATCCTTCAATGTCGAAAGTCGATCCACATCCAGATGGTCGAATTCTCTACTGATGTGGAAGATCATAATGCCCATGATGAAGACACCTACGAATACATCCAGTAATACTCCGAGTTCGACGAAAAGCGTTGACTCGTGCACCATGGTGACACCGAACACGTAGATTCCATTTTCCATCACTAGGTATCCCAGCACTTGACTGACCGCTTTTCTGCGGCTTACGATCAGAAACAGCCCTACCAGGATGGTGAACAGAGCCACAGGAAGAGCCAACGGGGAAATCGTAGGATTTGGCAAAGGAAGTTTGGAACCCAGCCAGAGTGACAAAGCCAACACGACCATTCCTACGACGATGGATTGTGCATATCCCACGTAGGGTCTCATTTCGCGTCGGGTTTCCGAATCTCGGATAGCTCGCTGGAGCAATTGTGGAAAGACAATACTCTTAAGAACGATCGTACTCAGTATCAAGATAGAGGTCTGGATCAAAGGCTCGTCGGTTCTCGTGGCCAATGTCAAAACGGCCAACAACAGACCTTGAATGGCAGCTACATTGATGCAAGTGCCCAGCCGGCTGGAGGACAACAACAGCAGATTGGCGAGAATGATCAGCGTGAAAATGATGTCGATTCTGGAATGCACGAAACCCTCCGCAGTCTATTTCTTGATCAGTATCAATGCCAAGACAGACAACGCTCCGGCCCCAACCAGAAACTGGGGAATTCGAATCAAGGCCAGTCTGGCCATGGTCGATTCGATAACGCCGACGACTACCGCCCAACACAGCACCCCCAGTAACGAAACAACAACATTCAGCAACAGCAAATCTGTGTGGATTGGGATCATAATGTTGACCAACAACACACTGAGCGTCCACAATTTGAGTGCAGAACCATATAAGATATATGCCAGATCGGGGCCGCCGTGATCCAGCACCATCACTTCATGAATCATGGTCAATTCGAGGTGAGTATTGGGATCGTCAATCGGAATACGAGCATTCTCGACTAAGAAGACCGCCATCAAAGCAACGACAATCAAAATCAATCCCTCTCCATATTGCGACCACGCCTGCCATGAAATATTGGCCGCAATATCGGAGAGTGTGAGACATCCGGTACCACGCGCCAATGCTGCCAATCCAACGAGTAGAACCGGCTCAGCCAGCATGGAAAACTGCATTTCTCGGCTGGCGCCCATTCCTTCAAAACTGGAACCCGTGTCCAGAGCCGCCATAACCGTGAAAAACCGTCCGACTGCTAACAAATAGACCAGCAGTATAAAATCCCCCTGAAAGGACCATACCGTCGGGAGTTCTCCCAAGGGCATCAAAACAACGGCCATCAGTGCAGCCCCTAGGCTCAATATCGGTCCAGCCCGAAAAAGCCAAGTCGTCGTGCGACTGTACACGGCTCCTTTGCGAAACAGTTTGGCCAAATCGAAGTAGGTCTGTAGCAACGGTTGACCGTCGCGACCGGCAAAATATGCTTTGGTTCGGTTAATGATGCCCGGTAGCAACGGAGCTGCCAAAAACGCTAAAGTAGGATGGACCAGCAGCCAAATGCTCATCGAATCACCCCAAGTTCCAGATCAGCAGAAGCAGTAATGTGACAGCAATGTACAGAATGTATAGATGCACTCGCCCATGCTGGAACCATCTTAATTTGGAGGATAACCAACAAAGACCAGAGAACAGATAACCATAAATATGCCTTCGATACCAATCCGGTGTATCCGTATGGAACGAAGATGCTTCGGGGAAATATCCCTGCGGGGGAATAAAAGTCTTGCTCGTTCCCAGGAATAGTCGAGACAGGTCTGTGATCGGTTGAGCGAACGAAGAAGCGGTGTATTGCATCCGGCCGCTGGAGGGTTGTACATATCCACAATCCCACGTCACATTCAATTCGACTTGCTTTCGGCGCAGCAACAGGTAGCGAATCGTTGCCAGTATTCCGAGCAAACCCAGGAAAATTGAAACCACTTGTAGAATGGTCCACAACCAGTCGGAGGCAGGCTGCAATTCCATGAGAAGACTCGTAGTGGGTAAGCCGGTAATTACCGCAATCGGCGAACTCATCATGCCGATTAGCCGCGGCGAAAATATCACGATCAATAGGCATCCTGCCGCCAGCAGAAGCATCGAACTTCTCATGATCCAACCCACTTCATGAGGATTCGCGGCATGCTGACTTCTTGCTTCTCCAAGAAACGATATGCCAAATGCCTTGGCAAAACACGCCGCCGCTAATCCTCCAATTAAAGCCAGTGAGGCAATTACTCCGATCAGGGGAGCAAGCGGCGTTGTCTTTTGAATGGCACCGGTAAAGGCACCCACATAAATCAAAAACTCGCTGATGAAACCGTTGAGCGGCGGCAGCCCGGAAATCGCCACCGCACCAATCAGAAAAGTGACACCGGTCCAGGGCATTCGTTTGAGCAGACCACCCAATCGATCAACTTCCGCAGTTCCCGTCGCATGGATGATGGAGCCTGCTCCCAAAAACAGGAGACTCTTGAAAAATGCATGATTGATTACGTGAAGAAGGCCACCGGCGAATCCCAGAGCAATCATCTGCGGAGATTGGATGCTGATTCCCAGAACTCCAATGCCGATTCCCAGAGTAATGATGCCGATATTTTCCACACTGTGGTAAGCCAACAATCTTTTCAAATCGTGCTGGGCGATGGCATAGAGAACTCCGAGCACGCCGGAGGTCATGCCAATGCCAATCAGAAGCCAACCCCACCATTCCGGTGGAGAGCCCAGAAAAGTCAGCGTCCTCAGCAAACCATAAATACCGGTTTTGATCATGACGCCGGACATGATCGCGGACACATGACTTGGAGCCGCAGGATGCGCTTCAGGCAACCATACGTGAAAAGGCACAAATCCCGCTTTAGTACCGAAACCAATGATCGCCAGCACAAACAATACATTTGCACTAATTCCGGACCATGAACCATGAGTGAACATGAAATGGTCAAAATCGAGCGAACCGCCTGACTCGCCAAGCAGGATGAATAACACCAGCAAAAAAGCCGTGCCCAATTGCGTCGCAATTAAATAGGTCCAACCTGCTTCCCGAACACCCTTTCTGTAATATTGGAAAGTGACCAGAAAATACGACGAGAGCGACATGATTTCCCAGGCGACCAGAAATAGAATGGCATTTCGGGCTACGACCACAAGCACCATGCTGGCAATCAGCAGGTTAACCCAGAGCCATGCCCAGCCCAGTTTGTTTTCGTTCTTATAGACCTGAAGATACTGGCCGCCATAAAGCACACAGATGGCCGACACTCCCAATATGGGTATTAAAAACAACGCCGAAAGTGCATCCAACTCGACATAGAACGAACCCCCGGGAACCTGCCAAACAGTACGAAATGATTCCACAGTTCCAAGTGATAGAACTCGTATGGCCGGCACCAACCCCACGACACAGCTGACTAACGCACCGGAAACGCCAATCACCGTGGATATCAGCGGACTACGACCGGCGAATAACGCAGCGATGCCGCTGAAGACGAGCAATCCTATTGCGAAGAGTAAAGTAAGCAAGGAAATACTCCGTGCACTCAATACCTATTGGGTGGGATCGGGGGAAGTACTAATGGCTAATGGCGCTCTCAATTCGTGTCACCTCGGACAATATCTCTTCTCGTGATCCTTGTCGCTTCAATACTTCCTTGAAAGCCTGATCTCGTAACGCATAGGCCAGTCTTGAGATCAGATGAAGGTGAGCGCGAACTGTTGGACTGATGAGGGAGAAGAGGGTGTGGACCGGTAGATTGTCAATGGCACTAAAATCGATTGCGTTTTCCAAAAAACACAGGTGGACCGCAGGTTCAGTGACATTGAGAACGATGGGATTGCGCACATGTGGAATCGCAATACCGTCGCCGATTCCAGTTGATCCCAAAGCCTCTCTTGCCAGCAACACCTGAAATAAAAACTCCCGATCCACGGATTCCGGCAAACGCATGATGTTGACCAGAGCATGCAGTACCGACGGCTTGTCTCTGCCGTCCAAACGATAGAAAATACCGCCTAGTTTGAGGGCGGCAGATAGCTTTGGAAGTGGAATACCGGTGCTCTCCGGTTCCTGAAAAATGTCCACTGACACGTTCATTTTGCGGGCAGTGGCCCACTCAAGAAGCTCTGCTCTATTGAAACGGTACTGTTCATTCACTTTATATGCAGGCAAGACACCTTGGCTGATCCATCTGTAAATAGTTTTCTCAGCAACAGTTAGCAGCCTTGCAGCATCTTTGACTGTCAGAGTCATACCAAGTTTACCGCCTGTTTCCTCATGCCTAGGACAACTGTGGACATAATACCACACATGGGCATAGATTACAATCAATCTTCAGTCAAAACATCATGAAGTCGAGACACCGCAATGTTGTCCTGCTTCAGTCAGAATTGGAGAAGGACGCCATATCACGCTGAACCAAGACAGTCTTGCTCTCCTGGCCTTGATTCATGATATGAAAATGTCGCCTTGAGTTGGCAATAGGAGGCTCTGAGCGTTGACGAGAAAACTGCTGGTCAAGGGGTCGCAGGTTCGAATCTCGCCGCCCCGAATCACAAGTTCGTGTTGTGGAATATGTCGCAGGTTTGAAGTTACTTGAAGAACACCTTCATACACGATTCTTACGCAACTTTCGTGCGAGGTTCTCTTACGGTCCTTTTCCAAGAATTCCCTAAACAGTCCCGTGGGGCACTTTGGAGTGTTTTCAAGACGACCGCTTGACAAGAATGGCAACGCTCTCAAAACCAAACGCGTTTTTACAGGTTTAATGCAGATTGGGAGATAGGAACGGATGGATATCTGTGTTGGTATCGATTCTCACAGAAGATAGGTTTGAGTCCAGTAATTTCTTCTACTGATTGAAACGTGAGAGACCTGTTCCCCTATCAGGAGATGCACCGGAGCATGAGACGGTCAGCAGAATTACTGTTCGCGAAAAACCAGCGGATTGCAGAAAAGTCAACAAAGAGCGGACTCATCCCAATCTACCCCGTTGTTGTCTCTTGTTTTGTCCATCACTTCATCCATTCAAAAGTTGCCACCAATCCGATAAAATGATGAATATAGGGTTTTCTACTTATCGTCTATCGGGAACGGATCGGCTTCTATGCATCAGGAACCACCGGATTCAACGCTCAACGATCCTGGTAGCTCAGGTCAACTTGAGGATAGTGCTCGGCTGTCGCGGACCATTCTCTACTGTGTCGGTCGTAAATTGTCTCGGATCGAGTTCCTGTCGGAGATATCCAAGGCGTTAATGGAGTTTTCCGGGTGTGATGCCCTTGAACTGCGGCTGAGCGACGGTGAGTTGCATTATTGTTGGCAAGCAGTCCAACGGCCGGAAATCGCAAATCGGTTCGAACTCGTTCACTGGGACAGGTCACCGAACGGTAGTGTGATTCCGGTCTTTCAGAATGGTATGGATCTGGAGCGATTGTGTCGAGCCGTGATTTGTCACAACTTCGACTCCGCTAACCCGCGTTTTACCAATGACGGAAGTTGCTGCATCGGTGATGCGTGGGAGCCCTTGCGCTTTGGGATGAGTGGAGATGGGACCGATTCTGCGGAAGAATTGTGCGTGGGAGGGCACTATCGTTCATTGGCCATCATTTGCTTTTTGGTCAATGAACAGACCCATGGCTTGTTGCTCATCAAAAGCGAACTCCCCAATCGTTTTACCAGAAAAGACGTTGAACTCTACGAAGGAGCCGCCCAAACCCTCGGTTTGGCCATCGCGGGTCGGCGGGCAGAGCATAAGCTGCACGAGCGAGTCAAGGAGTTGACTTGTTTGTACGGCATCGCCCAGGTGGTTGAGCAGTCGGAGGTGCCGTTGGCAGAGATGTTGCGACGCATTATCTTGCTTCTGCCTTCCGCCTGGCAATATCCGGAGATTGCCGCCGGTCGAATAACGATTGATGACCAGTCTTTCAGTTCTCCCAACTTTCGGGAAAGCAAACATGCTCAGGTGGCTGACATTGATATCGACGGTGAGATTCGTGGACAAGTTCAGGTAGTCTATGTGGAGGGTCGGCCGGAGTTTGAAGCAGGGGTGTTTCTGAAGGAGGAAGAGAATCTGATTGTTGCCGTAGCTCGCGAAATATCTTTGCTGGTGGAGAGAAAAGAATCTGAAAATGAGAAAGTTACCCTGCAGCAACAGCTGATTCATGCCGACCGGCTGGCCACGATCGGGCAACTGGCGGCGGGAGTAGCCCATGAATTGAATGAACCACTCGGAAGCATTCTCGGGTTCGCACAGTTGGCGAAAAAAAACACGGACGTTCCGCAACAAACCGCCGCTGATCTGGAAAAGATTATTACGGCCGCGCTTTACGCGCGTGAAATCATCCGCAAGTTGATGGTCTTCGCCCGTCAAGTTCCTTCTCGAAAAACCGAGGTGCAACTTAACCATGTGATCGAGGAGGGGCTGTATTTTCTTGAGTCGCGTTGCACCAGGAGTAATGTGCGAGTCGTGCGAGAACTGGCATCCGATTTGCCGGAGATATTTGCAGACCCAGCTCAGTTGAAACAGATATTGGTCAATTTGGTGGTGAATGCTGTGCAGGCAATGCCTCAGGGAGGAATGCTGACGGTCATCACGCGAAGTGAATCTTCCGGCGTGTTGTGGACGGTACAGGATACCGGCGTGGGCATGAATGAAGAGATTCAGGCCAAGATTTTTCTGCCGTTTTTCACCACCAAAGGCGTGAGTGAAGGGACCGGGCTTGGATTATCTGTCGTACATGGTATCGTTTCCTCTCACCGAGGTACCATTCGGGTGACCAGCCAACCCGGTCAGGGAACGAGGTTTGAGATTCGTTTACCCGCTTCGAAAGAACAAGAACTGGAGAACGAACGAAATGACTCTGGTCAGTGAAAAAGAACGCATCCTGGTGGTGGACGATGCTCCTGATACGCTGGAACTTGTCCAAAGAAACCTGTCCGCCGCCGATTACGAAGTGATGACGGCGATGAACGCCTCCGATGCGATTCGCATCCTGGAAACCGTTCCAGTTGATTTGGTGATCACGGATTACAAAATGCCGCAGGTGAGTGGTTTGGATTTAACCCGTCATGTGCGTGAGAACCTCAAGGATACCGAAGTGATGATGATCACGGGGTATCCCACCATTCAGGGCGCCGTGACCGCGGTGAAACTGGGCGCTCAGGAATATCTCACCAAACCGTTTACGGATGAAGAGTTGCTGTCTTCGGTGCGACGAATACTGGATGTTTTGCGTGTTCGGCGACAGGCGCAAAATGGAGTTGAAACGGAATTGACGATACTGACGGGGTTGATTGGCGAATCACGGGTGATGCGTGAGACATTCCAGGCCATTCGCAAAGCCGCTACCGCCAAGGCGACGGTTTTGATTTCGGGAGAGAGCGGGACGGGTAAGGAACTGGCTGCCCGGGCTATCCATTACAGCGGGGCGCGAGCGTCTCTGCCGTTTGTTCCGGTGAATTGCGGTTCTATTCCGGAAAATCTGCTGGAAAGCGAACTGTTCGGACACGTCAAAGGTGCGTTTACCGGTGCGTCTGAAACGCGGGCGGGTTTTTTCCAGACGGCCGACGGCGGCACGATATTTCTGGACGAGATCAGCGACACCAGCCTGGCCATGCAAGCCAAGTTGCTCCGCGTTTTGCAGGAGGGCGAAATTTACATGGTGGGTTCCTCCCGCGCGCAGACGGTTGACGTGCGGGTCGTGGCGGCCACCAACAAGGACCTCCGTATGCTGGTCAAGAACCGGGTATTTCGAGAGGACCTGTACTTTCGGCTGAACGTGATCGCCCTAACTATGCCGCCACTCCGCGAACGAGACAACGACGTTCTATTGCTGACTGCTCATTATGCCCGCAAGTATTCCGAAGAACTCGGTCGAGCCGTTCCGCAGTTTACCGATGAAGCCCTTCAGGTATTAGCCAATTATCATTGGCCCGGGAATGTTCGGGAGCTGGAAAACATCATTCAGCGCGTGGTGGTCATGACGGACAGCAATGTGATCGATGTGCCGGATTTGCCGCCTTCGATGCGTTTTGCGGTGGCGCGGGACAACCGACTGGACCGCACGCTGGCCGAGGTGGAGGCGGAGTATATTCGCAACGTGCTGGCCGGCGTCGGCGGCAACAAAACCCAAGCCGCGGAAATCCTCGGCATCGACCGAAAAACCCTCCGCGAAAAACTGAAATCACTCGAATTAGAACCCCAATCGGGATGATCCAAATTGAGACATGAAATGTCGAGTCTACGCTGCATTGTACCCGATTTACAATACTCGGCCATACGCCTTAAGTACTCGGTATGTATCTTTTCCGTCAATCAAACAATAGTGGCGTGGATTATGCGGTGTGACCGCAAAGGCTCGTAGAGTTGCTCGAACGGCTTCACCAATATGGTGCGAATTTTGCACAATCAATAGTTCTGCAGGGGTACTTGCGAGGCGATAGATTTGGTCAGCACGTTTTCCAAGCATATCAGGGGTCATCTCGCGGAATTGTGCAGGTCCTTTCAGTAGAAATGCTGCTGTTATGCGCCGAGTGCCGACGTGCAACGAAGCAGAGAAATGGTCATCAAATTCGCCGCCCCAATCTTTTTTGGGAGAATCGCCAAGGATTTCACAGAAATGCTGCTTGATCGTTTCCTCGGGTAGGTTTTTCATGATCTGCAACCATGCCTTAGAATTGCTCAACACATCTTTCATTTTGGCGAATTCAGTGATGTCCTCTGGGAAAATCTCATACCAATCCCAACCCTGCCAAGTGAGATCAATTGCTACATTTTTGTTCAGCGGATGCTCGTAACTTGGAGCTCCCATGATCAGAGGACGGCATTCAATCTCCGTGTCCGTAATACGATGAATTCCTGCAACTACCGAAAGTATGGTCTTTTGTGATATATCCACAAATCCAGGGCGGGATGCCATAATTAGTTGAAATTCTGAAAAAAGAGTGGCTCCGAGTAAGATGGTATTGTCAAAAACCCTCTACACAAGGAGCCAAACAATGAAACGCAGTATCCTGCAAATGACCCGAACGAGCAAGGGAAGAA
>CAIVHJ010000461.1 GCA_903905665.1 uncultured Phycisphaerales bacterium | reverse complement strand
CGCGGGCTTCAGCCCGCGCGTCGCCGATATCGGACATGACTTGCTTATGACTCACAACCGTTTCTATCTTTTTCTGCTGACGACACTGACAACCATTTTTTTGCTGGCGTACGTCTATCGAACGCAACACCAGGCCTACGTCGATCTCGTCCTGGATGGCGATACTTTTCTCGCGCACTACAACGGTTCGCAGATTACAGTTCAATTGGCGGGTGCCGATGCCCCCGAGATACACAAGGGACCCGACGGTTCGGGCGAACCTTATGCGTGGGAGGCCAAAGCCTTCCTCGAATATCTCATCCTGCAAAAAAACGTCTGGATCGAACCGCTCGATAGCAGCAATCCGGATGATTACAAAGGCCGAAAACTCTGCTGGGTATCGGTGGATGGAAAAAGCGTCAACGGCACTCTCGTTGGAGCCGGACTAGCGCGGTTCTACGGAACGGCCGAGGGAAAACAGCGGCTGGCCCTGCTCCAGCTGGAATCGGATGCAAAAGCCAAAGCGCTGGGCATCTGGAGCATCCAACCCGCCGCCTATCGATCTTCCAACCTCCCCTAATTTTTTCACGACTTTTGTCCACCGCCCACTATTGACTTGCCGCCGATATTCTGTCCTGCTTATGCGGAGAGAACGACGAATGCAAAATGATGAACCGCTCGCGTGGCACTGCTCATGAGCCGTGGTCTTCCTTCTTGCTACCCACCACCGGCTGTCGGCTTGCGGCTACCAACACCCCCCAATACAAAACTGCCAAACGAACCCATCGCCCCACTGACAGGTCAGTTTGAAAGCGGCACTGATACCTGAGATACTGTCATGTCTTTCAAGGAGTTAGCGAGTGCGCCCTCATGACAAAAATCTGATTTTGGACCTGTTGTCTTTGCCCGCGTCGCCGTTTGCGGAAGGGCAGATCGCGGCGTTTGTGCATAATTTTTGTGCGACTCGTGCGCGGTGGCTCAAAGTGGCCGCCGATCCCGCCGGTAACCTTTTGGTGCGATATCGCCATCCAAAAGCCAACGTCAAACAGCCGATTTGTTTATGCGCGCACATGGACCATCCGGGATTTCGCGCCGAGCGAATGCTCAACGAACGAACGCTGAAAGCGCGCTGGTTGGGAACGGTTCTGCCGGAGTATTTTGATCGTGCACCGGTTCGGTTCTGGGTGGAGGGTCGTTGGTTTTTCGGTCGGATTTCGGCAATTCAGATGAAAAACGCCGGACTGGAAAAACCGTTCCCGCTGGTCGATACGGTTGAGATCACGATGAAACGGGGCGGAGTAAAAATTCCAGCGGGATCAATCGGAATGTGGGATTTCCCCGACGCGCGGATTTGCGACGGAAAACTTTTCGCTCGCGGTTGCGACGATGCCGCCGGTGCAGCCGCCATGTTGTGTTGCATGGACGAATTGTGTCGGAAAAACATCAAAACCGAAGCGTATTTTTTGTTCACGCGTGCGGAGGAAGTCGGATTCGTCGGCGCCATCGCCGCCTGCCGGCATGGGACCATTCCGAAACGATGCGTCGTCGTGGCGGTTGAAAACAGTTCGGTCATCCCCGGCGTGGAACTGGGTGCCGGACCGATCCTTCGCGTCGGCGACAAGTTAAGCATCTTCGATCCGCGTCTTACCCGCTGGTGCGGTCAGATCGCCGAACGGCTCCGAAACGAGGACAAAACCTTCCGATTCCAGCGCAAACTCATGGACGGCGGAACCTGCGAAGCCACCGTCTATAACGAACTCGGTTACACCGCCACATGCATTTGTCTGGCGCTGGGCAATTACCACAACATGGACAAAACCCGCCGAAAACTCGGTCCCGAATTCGTCAGCGTGAACGACGTGGACCATCTCATTAAATGGTTCACGTTACTCGTCAGCACGCCGGTTCGCATGACGGACAGTGACGAACCCCTGCGACGCCGATTCAAACAACTCGAATCTCGCTACAACCGATTGTTGTACAAAACCGCGATGTAAAAAAGCCCTCTGCATCGGCAGAGGGCTGGGTGATCTTTCGTTGCTTCATGTCGTACTTCTTCGCCGATTACAGACCGTCCAGCTTCGGTTTGGTCTCTTTCGGATTTTCCTTGCTGGGCGATTCGGTCGTCGGGGCGACCGGTGTTTCCGTCGGCGGAACGTATTCCTTATACGTCGTGATGCTCGTGATTTCCCATCGATCTTTCTTGAACGTGCATAGCGACGATGAGGATTTCATGAAATCGATCTTGGCGAGCGGACGAGAGAGTTTCCCGACGATGGCGGCGATTTTCCGCACGGTCATACCTTCCGGTCCTTGCGGCACGCCCATGGTCATCATCGGCGCCATGCCGCAAATCATCGCCAACTGCTGGCCCATCGTCCGAAGGTCCTTGAACGACGACATGACGACCGGCCCTTTGGGCGTCAGACCTTCCTTTTGGAACCGTTTGTTTTCGAGAATGGATGGCGATTCCCCTTTGGCGGTGGCGAGGCACTGGTTAATCGACGACGAGGAATTTCCGACCATCATCCATCCGCCATTCACACCCACGGTGATCTTTCCCATCATGGCCAGCGGCGCATACATCACCGATCGGAATCCGTCGGCGTGCACCTCCGACGCCGGTGCGACCATCACCATCTGGGGTGCGGCCTGTTCGTCGTCGGATTCCGTCTTTGCGGAAATCGAATCGAGAATGTTGTTGAGGATCTCGGACGCTTTCTGCTCGTCTTTGACTTTGAGCAAGAAAACCCAGTCACTGCTTCCGAAGGCGGTCTGGATTTCCGGTTGCATCGTGAACGAGATCATTTGTCCGTCGAACCAGCTGAAGATCTTTTCCTGCGGATCGAATTCGTGTTCCTGCCGGAAAGTGTCCCACTGTGCGATTGCGGATTCGCCATCCGGGACATTGTTTTTGATGAAGTCGAGGACAAAGTGGTAAACACCTTCCCAGTCCAGTCCCGACCAGGCCCAATAACCGGTCGCCTTTTGCGGGATGTACTTGTCGAAGCCTTCCATGGGTTTGGCGCTGGTCAGGATTTTGCACAGCGGTTTCTGATCGGCATCGGGCAACAGTTTGCAGACGGTGCTCGTTTTCGTCTGCAAATCCAGCGTCTGATCGGTTTCAATGATGTAGTCAACAAAATCCAGTTCAGCGATGAGCGATTTGATGACCTTGACGGCCTGTTGATCGGAGGAAAGAGACGGATTGGGTTGACCTTCGGATGGAACCTCCGCCGTGTCGGCTTGGGGAGGAGTGGACCGGGCGACGGCGCGCTGGATGATCTGATCGAGGCCCTTCCACAAAGCGTGCACATCGACGAACGTGATGAAATCTTCCGCCGGCGGCGCCGCCTGAATCGCTTCCTTAAAACGAGGCGTGTCCACCAGTGCGGTCAGAGAATTTTGTCCATTAAGCAGCGTCACGACATCAGCCGTGATGGAGGGACCGGAGGTGCCTCCTGTGACGTCTTTGCGAGGCACACTGATCATTGATGTCAAACGGTTCGGAACCGAGTTGGTGGTGATTCCGATGATGTCCTTGTGATGAAAAAGGTTGAGCGAGATCGGAACGCCCTCGAACTGGAGCGTCCAGACCTCGGCGCCATTGATAGTTTGCGTGGTGACGTTCATGTCGGATTTCAGAGAGGCGATTTCCTGCAGAATGTCCACCAGTCCTTTGAGGTTTGCGTCGAGGGATTCGGCTTTGGGTTTAAACAGCAGTACATTGTCGCCGGTGAATTCACCCCATCGCTGTGCAAAAACAAACTCATGATAAGCGAGGTCACTCCAGTTCACCGCCGAAATCTTTTGGATCATATTGTCCCAGTGTGTGTTGAACGAAGCCTGATCTTCAGAATCGGTGATCTGGGCGGCGATCAGCGACTTGACGTCCTGATCAATTCCCGTCTCGCGCAAAGCCTGATACACCGTGTTCCAGTGGTTAAAGAAGAAACCACGTTCTTCGTTGCGGGTCACATGGGTGTACAACCAGCAGTCGGAGGGGATCGCGCGCGCCAGCGACCACGGATTCGGTTTATCCGCCGCTTGGGCCGCCGGGATCAGAGCGCCGAACAGAATCGACGCGATCAGAATCAGTCGCAGAGTTTTCATGCAAGGACTCCTTTGTCAATTGAGAAACAGAGTTTGGTTTCATCGGATCATTATGAGATTCAGGCGAAGCGGGGCCGGTAGTTGGCCGAATCGGAGGTTGAAGGCACTCGACCACAACGGCATCGCCTCCGGCGGCGTATTTTCCGTCCGGAGTTCGTTCATGGCGGAGATTGACGATGGCGTTGGCACCTTTCATGGCGGCGATGGCCTTGATGCCTTCCAAAGCCTCCTCTGGTCGCCGAAATCCGTCGGCATAGACGGTCTCGAACTGCCGGATTAATTGATAACCGGCAATGGAACTTGTGCTGGATGTAGCGATGATTTTGGACGCCTCCTCACGACGCTTTTTGAGGAATTCGGGATCAGGGTCCGCATATTTCTGAAGTTTTGGATGAATTGTAGGCGGGCGGCGGCGTCGGAGCGCATCTCGCACAAACATGATGAGGCGCACCACGATGAGAAAAACCACCGCCGCGATGAGCCAGTAAAATGCGGTATCGTTGTCGATGGTAGAAATCAGGTTCATCATCGCCGAATGCTTCATCCTTTGGAAAGATCGCGTGATTGTTGCTGTTGCGGTGAATCGTGAGGATTCTTATCCGAGACCAGTTTAGTCCCCTGGTAAGCGGTTCCGCGCCAGACGGTGGTTCTGAGGCCACCGAGTCGGGTCATGGCACTCACCAACATGCCCCATGCAATGACGGCGCCGAGGATGTACGTCGGGGCCATCCAGGGGCTGCTTTGCGTGAGACGATAGAATCGGGCCAAGAGTATTTGCTGGGAGACAACGGCAGCGGCGGATACGAATGTCACGAGGGGCCATCCCGGATTTGGATGCGACGAAATCAAGCAGACGGTCGCCGCGATCAACAAAGAAATCCACGGCAGAATGCTGGCGAAAGAAAGAACGAGCAGTGAGATCAGCAGACGTCGGAATGTGCCGAAGCAGCCGTAGAAGATTCGGCTCCAGCCTCGCCAGGTTTCATGAAACGAAGCATACATCCGGGTTTTGTACAAGCCGTCGTTTTGGACCACAAACAGTCGATGCCCGTTTTGTTTGGCCAGCCGAGCGAGATGCATGTCTTCGTTCAGTTCGTTCCTGATTCGTTCATGCCCGCCGATGGAATCATAAACCGTGCGTTTCATGAGCATGAAAGCGCCGTTGGCGTAGGCGTCGGTGGTTTTGGGGTTGTTGACCCGTTCGGGTCGAAACCACATGATCATAATAGCGCTGCAGACGGGCTGGATCACTCGTTCCCAGAAGTTTTTCGTTTCGAGCATCGGGAGCACCGACAGGAAATCAACCTGGTTTTCGATTGCGAACCGCACCGTCGTGGAAAGCGTATTCATGGAGACCTGTCGGCAATCGGCGTCGGTGAAACAAAGCCATTCCCCGGTCGCCAGTTTCATGCCTTCGTGCATGGCGTGGTTCTTTCCGAACCAGCCTTCCGTCAGATGGGTGATATGAACAACTCGGAGTCGGGAGGGATTTTCGGCGGCCAAGCGGTCGAGGATGTCGGGAGTCGAGTCCGTGCTTCGGTCGTCGATGGTGATGATCTCGAAGTTGGGGTAATCCTGGGTCAGGAGTGTGCGAATACAGGTTTCGATGTTGGATTCCTCATCTTTTGCGGCGACAAGGACGGAGATTTTTGGCGCGGGTTTCGGGGGGCTGTCGTAGCGGTGTGGGGTCAGTGGTTTCTCATCGCGCAAAGCTCGCTGGACGGCGAGATGGCGGCTGAGCCACACGATAGCCACGAGAAATAGCACGCCGGACCAGGTGGTGAATAGAACAGACATCATGCCCTTCCCAAGGGGAGAACAAACAATACGAATTCCCCCAGTCATTCAATCGCTTGGCGGGATTAACCCGCTCGCCAACGATCATGTCTCTGTTTTATCTATATGCTACGAAGAATTATCTGTTTTCGTCGATACAACATCAATAGGCGCGGTTTCTGCATGGCACACATGAAATCCGATAGCACTGAAGTTAGAATGATCTCCATGGCATACGGGACAACCGATTGATGGACTTTCATTTTTCCAAACGTGCGCTGTTGGTGATTGTAGTGCTGGGTGTGGTGCTTCGCGCAGCGGTCGTGCTGGTTCATCCCGTGTCATTCGATCGAGCAAATCTGCTGCCGGACGAGGTTCAGTACCTCGATATGGGTCAGGCATATACCGAGGGACGGGGTTTGCCCGACGAGTTGGGTTTTCAGGCGACGCGGATGCCGTTGTATCCGGTGTTGCTGGGATTGCATCCTCCGATGTCGGTGTGGGGTGTGTTAATTTTGCAAATCGTTTTGGGGGGCATGAGCGCAGCCGTGGTGGGTTGGCTGGCGTTTCGGATTGCCATCGAAAACCAGGTTGAACACGCCAAGATTGTTGGATACTTGGCTGCGATACTGGTCGCAATTGATCCGTTTGGTGTTTATTTCACGCGGTTTTATCTGACTGAGACGTTGTTTACGTTTTTTCTTTGTGCGTTTGCGGCGGTTGTCTGGCCGCTGATGGATCGTAAAAACTTGTGGGGATGGGGACGGTGTTTGGTCGCCGGGATGCTTTTTGTGGTATGCGTTTATCTTCGTCCTTCAGTCGCGTTGTTTTTGGGAGTCTGGTCGGTGTACTTGCTTGCGCGATGGGGTTGGGATCGCACCGGATGGGCAGGTGTCATCGGTTTATGGGCGATTTTGATTGTTTCACTTGTGCCGTGGGCCTGGAGGAATCAAGAGGTGACGGGTCGGTGGGTATGGTTGACGACTCGCGGTGGGATTTCGTTATACGATGGGGTACGGCCGGGAGCGACGGGTGAAAGCGATCTGGGGCAGATCAAGCAATGTGCGGCGGTCCAGGGTATGAGCGAGACTGAGTGGGACGATTATTTTCGAGGGGAATCATGGCGGATCATTCGGGCCGAGCCGGATCGGATTGTGCGATTGGCGTGGGCCAAATTCTGTCGCACGTGGAGTCCGTGGCCCAACGCCGGGGATTATCAAAACAACTGGATCAGAATATCGACAGGCAGTTGGACGTGCGTGATCCTGCTGATGGCGGTGGTGGGTGTGTTCAGGGGCAGGATTGCGCGGTTCGATGTGGTTGGGTTGTTGTTGCCGGCGATATATTTCACGCTGGTGCATACGATTTATGTGGGGAGCGTGCGGTACCGCATACCGGTGATGCCGATGATCGAGATATTATCTGCCATCGGGATCGTGTTGCTGGTGCAAAAATTACGGATGCTCCGCAGGCATTCATAACCGGATGAGAACAGCGTCATGATTTCCGCCGATGACGGGCGATTCGTGAAAAGGGCAGTGTGATTAAGACGAGACGTTGGAATCGTTTGTGGCGATGGGGTATTGGGTTTGCACTGCTGATCGTGGTCGGCGGTGTTTTGTACAATTACTGCACGCAGTCGGCGCAACTGGTTCGGTGGACGCGCGGATATCTCAACACGATGATCCGCGGGAGGATCGAGATCGGTTCGGCGTCGTTTTCGCTGTCGAATGGTTTGGAATTACAGCGACTTCTCATCTACACTTCGCCTGATTCATCACGGCCGGTTTTTGAATGTGAGTCGATTCGGCTCAAGCCGATGCTTCGGGAGTTGTGGCGGGGGCAGTTGGATTTTTCGGAGGTGGAGGCTTCGGGCGCGAGGGTGAATCTTCGTGTTCAGTCGGAAAGCGGCCGCATCAACGTTGCCGAATTGTGGGAGCAGGGTTCCGGGGCCGCCGGTCTGGTACACCAGAAATTTCAAAGCCACTGGCCGGTAGTACGACTCAAGAATGTTTGTTTTAATTTTTTCCGGTCGTTGCGAGGAAAAGAACAGGTCGAACAACGCATTTTGGATTTTGAAGGATACCCTCAGCGAGAGAATGATTTCGTGCAATACGAGATCACCTGGCGGGATCGAAGCGCCGGAGACGAAACGGGTCGTGCGAAATTTGTACCCCGGACGGGTGAATTTGTCCTTGAACCGGGTCGGACGCCACCGTGGCTTCCGGTGGAATTTGCGGTGGCGTTTTTGCCGGTGACGGATCGCGACGTGGAACATTGGGTGCATCTGCTTGGGCTTTCGGGGGATTTCCGAATTGAGGGGTTAGCGCTGGAGCCTCGGACCGGCTGGGCGGGGACCCGTTGTAAAATTGTTTTGAAAGACGCGAGTCTATCGATTCCGCTGGACGAGATCGAGGAGCGGTTTTCCGCATCGGAGCGATTTTTCATGCTTCGTGAGGTGACCGGTTCGGTGGAGGTTGCCGCCGGGGGAATTGTGGCGCGGTTCGCCGGGGATTTGCGGGGTCGTCGATGCCAAGTCGAGTTGCACGCGGATCATCTGCCGAGTGAAGCCACGCGTTTGGCGGATGCGTCGTGGCACATGGTGATCGAATCCGACGATTTTTTGCTGTTGAGAAACGACGCTGATTTGTATCCGGCGGAAGCCCGTGTGATCGGGCATTGGGCACCGCTTCAGCAGGCTTACCATGATATTGATCCCCATGGGCGTGTGAAATTCCGATGTGTGTTAAAGAAGGGGGCGGGTTTGAATGCTCCTTTGCAGATGGAACAAGCGACGTTCGAAGTGCTGGATGGGGACGCGCGGCATTTCCGGTTTCCGTTTCGGTGCTGGGACATCACGGGTTCGTTTGACGTTGATTCCGGGAGAATCATTAGGCTGACGAACATGATCGGCCGGCATGGGACCGGTTTGATCAGGCTTAACGGTGTAGCGTGGGGAATGGGAGATGCCGACGGGGCGGAGTTGCATTTTAGCGGTCGGAATGTGCCGCTGGGTGACGATATGCGGTTGGCGCTGCCGGCACATTACCGGCGTCTGTGGGATATGTTTGCGCTAAACGGGCAAGCAGACGTTCAGTTGGACCTGGTCAAGCCGCAAGGGGAACCGGGAAGTTATCCTGAGTTTGAAACGACGGTCATCGGTGATTTTCTCGACGGGAGGGTTTGTTACGACGACTTTCCTTACCCGCTCGATCGGTTGAAGGGGCACCTTGAAGTACATAATGGAATTTTCGTGCGCGATGTGACGGCGCGGTCGGGTGACGGTGCTGTTTCGGTTTCTGGTTATGCCAAACCGATGGCGGGCGATCAATACGAAATCGCATTGAAACTGAATGCGTCGAATATGGCGATGGACGATCGGTTTCGCAGTGCCTTGCCGGACGAATATCGTTCGCTGATGAACCAGCTGGAACTTGGGGGGAAGTTCGATTTGAAGGGGGAGATCATCCAGAAACAGGGGCAGCCGGACTGCGGCTATGAGTTGGATGCAGCGCTTCGGAACGTGGATGTGTGTTACCAACCGATGCCGTTTCGGATCGAACAAGGGACAGCGACGTTGCATCTGACGCCGAATGACCTCCGTATCATGCAATTTTCGGGTCGATACCGGAAATCGACGGTTGAGGGTCGAGCGGAGATCGGACTCCAGCCGAATCGTCGTCGATTTTCGGTGAATGCATCAGCCAAAGACGTCGTCGTGGATGCGTCGGTAATTTCAGTTTTACCGGAATTCTTCAAAAAGACCCTGGAGCCGCTTCAATTGAGCGGAAAGATGGATATTGAAGTTCAATATCACCCGATCGTGCCGGAGGAACCGCGCGGAGATTCATCGTTCAAGACCATCATGACGCTGAAGAATGTCGATGCGCGAATGCCGGTGATCCCCTTGCCGCTTTCGAATCTGAGCGGTCAGGTCGTGATGACCAACCAGAGCGTCGAATTGTCTGATCTCGTCGGGAAGCAGGGAGATGCCGACGTT
>CAIVHJ010000460.1 GCA_903905665.1 uncultured Phycisphaerales bacterium | reverse complement strand
GGTGAATTTGTGACTGTGGTGCCCGTAACCGGCGTATTAACAGGGAATTTGTTTCTCTCGGATGAAGACTGGTTATCTCAAGCAAGATATGAGTACGAAATGCAGGACTCTTGGCAACTGCCCGCTGGGACTTATTGGTTGGAAATTCAGATTGTTTCGAATGAAGAAGGTTTTTATTGGCAATATTCGCACGATAATGATCGAGTGCATAAATATTTTGAAGGAACTTTTGTAGACGAAATTCCCGATCTTTCGTTTGCGATCTATGGGACGGTGCAACAGGCGGCGACGTGTTTGGGTGATATGAATTGCGACGGTCGGGTGACGTTTGCGGACATCGACCCGTTTGTGGAGGCGCTGAGCGGTGAGAAGTCGTGGAGCAACCCGAATTGTCCGTGGCGGAATGGGGATATCAACGGTGACGGAAATGTGACGTTCGCCGACATCGACCCGTTCGTGGTGACAATCGGTACGTATTGTCAGTAAATCGCGGAGCGAAGGTTAGGTATTAGGTTTTATAGGTAATAGGTGTTAGGGATCAAAGAAGCTGGCAGCCGACAGCCGGTAGCCGCTAGCAAGAATAAAAAACACTGCTCAAGAACAGTGGCACACGAAGAACAATCCAGGGACAGGAATCGGCAGAAGGATTCCTGTCCCTTTCTCTTTTGTCGTTTGTCTTCATTTTTCAATTCCTTACCGTTCCTCGTTCATCATTCCGCATTCATCGTTCTCTCAATGAGCCCCCAAACGCTCTCCTTGCCCGTCCGGGAAGCACCGTGCAGGAAACCCCGCGGGTGATAACGTGGTCCCGGCTCGCATAACGACAGGTACATAATTCGGGTGCAGGTTAAGGTCGCCGCGACATTATGGTGGAACGCTACTTGGGAAACGTAATCGGGTAGTCGCCCCGAAGATGTTTTCGGGCCAGCTCGACGTAGTTGGCAGTCACCAGCCGCAGATATTCTCGCTCCTCGTCGGTGAGGTCTCTCGCGATTTTTCCGGGGATTCCCAGAACGAGTTTCCCGTCAGGAATGATCTTCCCGGGCGGCACCACGGACCCGGAACCGATGAGGCACTGCTCACCGATTTCGCAATCGTCCAGTACGATCGCTCCGATTCCAATCAGCGAACCGCGGCCGATTCGTTTGCAGTGGGCGATCGCGCCGTGTCCGAAGCTCACATCGTCTTCGATGACCAGATCGACGGAGTTCTTGGTGTGGACAACGGTTCCGTCCTGAAAGTTAACGCGACAACCAATTCGAATCTGCGACACGTCTCCGCGAATCGCCACCCCGGGCCAAAGCGAACACTCATCGCCGATGATGACGTTGCCGCATACCGTGGCGGTCGAAGCCACATAAACATTGCGACCGAAAACGGGCCTGGATGGCGGTTGATGGAAGTCGAGTGAGAATTCACTATTCATGAACGGCATTTTATAGTGCACAACCCGGATGATCCAATCATGCATTTGGGTGGACCAGTCGATGCCCGACGCCACTGGATGACGGTGCTAGTGGATTGCAATGGGCGTGCTGTCAGATTGACACAGAGGCCACCGAAGTTTGATTCCGACTGTCAGTCTGACAGAAAACTTGTGAATCGAGTCAATTTGTTGATGCTCTTAAGATGCGACTTCACAACGACTTATAAAGTTGTACCGAATTCTGGTCATGGCATTGGGTTTGCATAGAGTGTGGCACGTATTGGTGGTTTTGGTGCGTCCATAACGAGCAAACAAGAAGGCGCGGAAGGAGACAACTCAATGGCTGCGAAGCAGTTAGTGTACGATATGGAAGCGCGAAAAGCGCTGCTCAGGGGAGTTGAAAAATTGGCGGCGGCGGTCAAAGCGACACTCGGTCCACGGGGTCGCAATGCCGTGATCGATAAAGGTTGGGGTTCGCCAACCGTGACGAAAGATGGTGTGACCGTTGCGGAAGAGGTGGATCTTAAAGACCCGTATGAGAATCTCGGCGCCAAGTTGGTGAAAGAAGCTGCCAGCAAGACCAGCAGCGTGGCGGGGGATGGAACTACGACGGCGACGATTTTGTCGGAAGCGATGTTCAAGCAAGGACTTAAGGCGGTTGCTGCCGGTATAGATTCGAATGCGATGAACCGCGGGATCGAAAAAGCCGTTGCGGCGGTGATCGAAGAACTCAAAAAACAGTCCAAACCGATCAAAGTCAATCGGCGAGAAGACATTATCAACGTGGCGGCCATATCTGCGAATAACGATCAGAGCATCGGCCAATATCTGGCGGATTGCTTCGAAAAAGTCGGAAAAGACGGCGTAATCACCGTCGAAGAGAGCAAAAGTGCCGACACGGCGATTGAAATCGTGGAAGGAATGCAATTTGATCGCGGGTATCTTTCACCGCATTTTGTGACGGATCCCGATGCGATGGAGTGCGTTCTGGAAAAATGTTACATTTTGATTTACGAAGAAAAGATTTCGTCGGTTCCGAAGATTGTGCCGCTTTTGGAGCAGATCGCCAAGTCCAAGCGGCCGTTGTTGATCATCGCCGAGGACGTCGAGGGCGAGGCGCTGGCCACTTTAGTAGTCAATAAACTTCGGGGAATCGTACAGGTGGCGGCGGTCAAAGCGCCGGGATACGGTGATCGGCGTAAGGCGATGCTGGAAGATGTCGCCGTTTTGACGGGTGGAAAAGCGATCATGAAAGACCTCGGTCTGGAACTGGACAAGGTGACGATCGGGGACCTGGGACAGGCGAAAAAGGTTCGGATCGATGCGAATAACACGATATTGATCGAAGGGGCGGGTTCGACGAAGGATATTCAGGGACGGATCACGCAGATTCGCAACGAGATCGAGACGACGACGTCGGATTACGATCGAGAAAAGTTGCAGGAGCGATTGGCGAAGTTGAGCGGCGGAGTGGCGCAGATCAAAGTGGGCGCCGCAACGGAGACGGAGTTGAAGGAAAAGAAATCTCGCGTGGAGGATGCGATGCATGCGACGCGTGCGGCGATTGAGGAAGGCATCG
>CAIVHJ010000459.1 GCA_903905665.1 uncultured Phycisphaerales bacterium | reverse complement strand
TGTGTTGTTTCATGTATTGGCGCTGGGGAGTCGTGAGACGGCGATTATCCTGCCGGTGTTCACGGTATTGTTCGATCTTGTGTATGGCGGGCGGAGGCATCTTTGGTCCCGGCGCGTTCCCCAACTGGTTTTGATTTTGATCACGGTGGGATTTTTGGTTTGGCGGTTGTGGGTTTTCCCGGGTCAGATGCCTGAAGGCTACGTCCGCCGACCGGATGGTTTTGAATATGGTTTGTGGTATTTGGCAAAGTTGCTCCATTACGTGACGGCCACCGTGTGGTTGACGCCGATGGCGATCGGTCCGAGCGGTCGGGACAATCCGTGGGTGGAGGTTCCGGGTGACTGCGCTCTGATGGTCGCCATTCTGGTTTTGATGGGATACGGATATTGGAGGGCGTGTCGGGGAGTGGTTCGAGGGTATTGGCTTTGGCCTGTATGGATCGTGCTTTCGGTGTTGCCGGTTGTTCCGGTGTTCGCCACGCCCCATTCCGGTTATTTGCCTGCTGTCGGTTTTGTCTTGGCGATGGTGAGCAAGCCGGCCCATGTCGGATGGCGGCGGGCCCGATCAAGCGTCGCGGTGGCGGGTTGGTTCATGCTGGCGACCGTTGTGGCGTTTTGTATTTATCGCACCTGCTGGCGAGCGGTCGTTCGTTCGGAACAATACGTCATCGCTCAAATGGAAACATCCGAACGCTTTGACATCACGCATGACGCTTCTCGTTCCGGGCTTGGCGACTTATCGGAGACTCAGCATGTTTTTTTCATTAACCTTCCACTGGCGAATATCTACCTGCCTCTCCATCTCGCCGGTATGGAGAATTCATCGGGTCGGCAACAAACCTGCTACGTTCTGACGTATGCGCCGCACATTTTGATGGGGAGCGATGAGGCTCGGCTTGAACAGATCGACGCGTATTCGTTTCGGCTCACGATGGACGGCTCGCGATATTTTTCAGGGTTGCTCGGCGAGTTTTTGTTGAAATCCATGCGAAACGATCCTTCGCTTCATTCGGGCCAGCGAATACACGGAAAACTATTTGATGTTACGATCGTTCGGGTCGATTCGGGGGGCGTTCGGCAGTTGTTGTTCACGTTTCATGAGCCGCTCCAAAGTCCTAACTATCGCTTCTATCTGTTCACACGGGATCATCCCGGAGTTCAGATTGTTTTTTCCACGGGCGCGGAGGAAATCCATCGGCGACAGGGCGAGGTTCGGCAGATCATTCCGCCCGATTGTCCCGGCACCGAAGACTTTCGCGCGGCCCGCCAGAAACTGTTCGACATTTTAGAAACTACCTCGTGGACGATTCGCACGGATTTGTATATGACCGGCCCACCGAGACAATATAAGGAAAGCGGAAGGCAGGAATGAACTATTCATCATTGTTGTGTTCGGTTGTTTTCTTCTCGCTTTCCGCTTTTTGCGTTCCATCGTATAATCCTTTATGAACATGGATTGAATCGCAGGTTTTGGCATCGAAATGTGGAAAAATGGATTCGACTCAGACAATTTTTCTGACTGGTAGTAGTGGATTCATCGGTCAGTATCTGCTTCGCAATTTGCTCCGGCGGGGGTTCCGCGTGGTGGTGATGCTACGCGACGCGTCAGCGCAGGGTCGGATGCGACTTGAGCGGATCATGGCATCGGTGGACTTGTGCGCTGAAGATTATTTCCTAAGCGGTCACTTACACCTCACCGAAGGGGACTTGCCCCATCGACTGCCGGTTGTCACATGGGGGCAGACCGACCAAATTGTTCACGCCGCCGCATGTTTGCAAACCGACAACGATGAGGCCGGCGAACCGTTTGCCACCAATACCGAAGGTTCCAGGGCGCTCGCCCAGTGGGCCGAAAACCTCGATATCCCGCGGTTTCATTTTATCAGTACCGCTTATGTCTGCGGCCGCGACATGAAGTTCGTTCCCGAAGTATTTCACGATCCCTGCCCGCGATTTGAGACCGCCTATGAACTCAGCAAGTGGCGGGCGGAGCGAGATCTTCTGGAGTGGTCGCAGCGAACCGGTCGAACGCTGACCATCACGCGCCCCAGTTTGACCATCGGCGACTCGGATACAGGTTATGTCACACAATACGGTGGGTTTTATCAAGTGGCGCGGTTGATCGGCATGTTGCGTCAAATGTTTCATGATTCACAATCAGACGGACGGATCGTGTTGCCGATGCGGATTCCGGCGCAGCCCGACGTGCCGCAAAATCTTGTTCCGGTCAATTACGTTGCCGACGCCATTGCGGAAATCATTTGCCGAAACGATCTTCACGGACGGATTTATCATCTGACGAATCCAACCCCTCCGACAAACCGGCAGATCAAGGAATGGATCGAGGAGTATTTTCAAGTGTGCGGTGGGCATTTTGTGGATCGGCTCAATACTTCGGTCAGCGAATCGACGGCGGAGACGATGTTTTTGAAGATGAACCATGTGATTCTTGATCAGTTAAATTATGCTCCGGTCTTTGATTGTCGGAACACACTGGCGGCGCTGGCGGACACGACGGTGGTATGTCCGGAGTTGAGTCAGGAAATCATGTTTCGCACGCTCGAATACGCCACGACACATCACTGGGGTCGCGCGACGCGTGCCGCTGCCTCGTAACCTGTCGCCTCATTCAAGAAACATCGGCTCGTTTGAAATTGAGTATCTGCGCAGATTCCCGACCGGTGGGATCACTGGTTTTGCTGGGCTTTGATCGTCAGTTCGATGGTGAGTTCCTTGAGTTGTTGCTGTTCGGCGCCGAGTTGCCGCGATTGCTGTAATTGTGCTTCGGTCGGTTGATTGGGGTCCATACGCCGAGCCAGTTCCTGCGTTCGATGCAGGATGTCCTGCTGCATGTTCTTCAGGACGATGAGTTCTGCGACGGTCGGAACGGGATTTTGGGGTTGGTCGGTTTGTCCGGTCCCGCCGCCGCTGCCTCCGCCCGCGCCTTCCGCGAACTGTTCGTCAGCAAAGGCTTCCGCCTGTTTGATGGCGTCAATCAGTTGATCAAGAAGCGCGATCGAGCGTTGCTGCACCTGTTGAAGATCGGCATCCAGTTGAGCCTCGGCCAGGCGATCATGACTGAGGGTCATGGTCTCACGAATTCGCTGCAACACCCAAAGATAAACGGTCGCGGCGGTGAGTTTTTCTTCGATGGGGGCCAGTTCGCCGAGAATCCCGTTCTGAATTTCGGCTTGTTTTTTGGCCAATCGAATCTCGCGTCGGGATGCCTTCCCCGTAGCGGCCACTTTTTCGATCAGAGAAGTGGTTTCGACATTGACCGAATCCTGTTTTCGCCGCAGAGCGATCAGGGCGCGCTTGACGGCGAAAAGTTTCTGTTTGGCGATCGCCTGTTCGGCCTGATCGAGGAGCGATTTAAGCGACGACAGGGCCGCTTCGAGTTCGGTGATGGCTCGGTCCTGCGCCGCGATCGCCGTTTCGGCGGATCGGTCGTACAGTCGATCGGTGGCGGTGGCCATGTGCGGATCGGCGTTGGACAGATGTCGGCCGACTTCGGCAGTCTGCGGCGCCGCGATGAAACGATCCGCCATCTGCTTCGTGTTGTCCCGGAGTTTACGTTGCCGACCGGCCAAATCGGGCAATTTTTGTTCCGCCTGATCAGGAGAGACGGCGGCGGTTTGTTCTCGGAGTTGCTTCTGCTGGTCCAGTAAAAACCGGATGATTTCCTCAACCTTGGCGAGTTCCTTGGAAAGTTCTTCCAGTTGGCGCGTCTGTTTGTTTTCGAGGTTGGTGACGGCTTCGGTCAGAGTGCGTTCAATCTGATTCTGGTCGGTTTGGGCTTCACCGGTTTTGTTCTGTCGGATGGATTCGCTGGCCCGTCGCGACAATTGGTCAATCGGATTTTTTTGCAACAGTTGTCGGGTCTCAGCCAAGGCATGGGCATCGTCGGGATGATCGGTCCGTAACTTGTTCTGCAGCTCAGCCATTTTGTTCAACGCCTGTTCGATAGCCTGCGTAAGCCGTTGCTGTTCCCCGGCGTTTTGTTGGAGCCGTTGACGCAGTTCGTCCGTCAGAGACTGCTGATCCTGACCCAGCGTCTCTTCCTGAATTCGGGCGGTTTGCTGAGCAATTTGTTGCTGCAAATCGGTAAGGTCCTGGAGATTGACCACGACACTCTGATAGTCGTCCCAGAGTCGCATCTGTTCCAACAATTGACGCAAAACTTCGGCAGCCGCCAGTTGTTGCTGCCGAACTGCGCGGATTTCGGTCTGCTGGTCTGAAGGAGATGTCGCCGCACGAGTCGTGTTCAGCCGATCGGCGGCGGTTTGCATCGGCGGCTGGACATCGTTTTTCAGTTTGGATTCCAGCAGATCGATTTGCTGCTTTTCGCGAGAAGTTTCCACGTTGTTCCGTCGAAGTCGCTCGGACAATTCATCCAGTTGTCGGATGGTCTGCAGGACACCGTCGGCGACGGATCGTTGAGATGAGCTGAGTTGCAACAAGTTTGCATCGACCGCCGAACGGGTGCTTTGGGGGATCGAAAGTTCCGCCGCAGCGGTTCGATCCATGAGTTGTTCCTGGCGATCGAGAGATTCACGAAGTTTTTTGGCCAGTCGGATCAATTCGTCGGCTACCGCTGCCGTCAGTTGGGCGGGACTGACGACCCGAAGGACGAGAGTCGCGGATCGGCCGCTTTGGGGTTCCAGCGTTTCCGTCCGGCGGTTGTCATAAACCGTCAGGGCATATTCGACGACCTGACCGGGTTTGATCGCCAAATTCTGGAGAGACCATTCGTACACGATCTGAGCCAGAAACTTTCCACCGGATTCCTGTTGCGATTTCCAGTCGGCGATGGTTCGCGTAAAAGGAGCGGCGGGCCGGATCAGTCCGGTCAGTTGCAATCGGTCGATTCCCAGATCATCCCGGGCCACGCCGCAAATTTGAATGGCCGCTTCAGGAGTAACTTCGAGTGATTCCACAGGTTTGGTGATAGTGGCGAACGGAGGTGCGTCGGGGGTCAGGGACACATTGATCAATGTATCGAGATTGTTTTCGAAGTTGTCGTTGTCCACCATCCGAATCGTATAGACTTGATTGCGATCGGGAACGATCTCGGTGCGAAAGATATCAGGGTCCGCCTCCGATTCATCGAATTGAATCGGCAGAACAGAATCATCTGTGGTGGTCATCCAGACGCGCGGGTGGTCCTGCGCATCTCTCGCGGGCGACTTGCTGGATCGAAATTGTATCAGCAGTTTCGATCCTTCGATCAGCGACACGTTGTGCTGGCCGGACGGTAACTCGAACAAACGCTGGTCCGAAACGTAGGTCGGCGGCTGGGTCCACAACCGCAGGTCCATCACGGCCGGCCGACTGACGACTCGGATGAAGTTCGACCGATTGCGGGTGTTGTCATCTTTGGCTTCGAACCAGTATTCGATGTTTTGTGTCAGACCGTTCAGGGTCCAGGCGTAGTGGGACTCGCCTTCGCGTCGCATGGCGAATTTTTCAGTTTTTCCGTCGTCGGAGCGGGTGTGAAGGTAGGCGCGAAGCGAGTCGCGTTGTCCCTTGACCACCCGCATCGATACCACTGCCGATTCGCCCATAGCCAGGGTCATATCTTCCGTGAGCGGTTCGATGACGACGGATTTGGGCCATGCCGTGGCCGAAAAAGGCAGAAACAATCGTTGCACCCCCGTGGCCGTCCAATCCGCCGTGGGCTGAAACAGTGAGCATAACAAAACGATTCCCACCCCCACGGAGGCAAAACGCAGCATCCGATGCGTGAGCTTGGGTGACAGCGCGTCTTCGAATGGAATGGATTGGGCAGTGACTTCGGTGAGCTCAACGAGTTTTTGCTGGAGGGTGTCCTGATCGGCACTGCCGCTGGTCACAAAACTGATCGCGCTGGAGAGACTGTCGTTCAGCGTTGAGAATCGCGATTCAATCTTTTGAGCGATGTGGATCAGATTCATTTCGGCTCGGAGCGGCTGGATCAGCAAACGGTATACACCCACCCCAACCCATCCGAACCATCCGAGCAGAAAAACCAGCCGAACCACTCCCGGAAACCACAACAGCCAGTCCAAAACCATCAGGCCCAAACCCACCGCCAATGCGAACAAAACCACCGAGGCGATTCCGTGGAGCAGCAGCATTCGCCGCGCACGGTGGCGAATGTTCGTCAAGCGATCGAGCAGTTCAGAATGCCGGGACGTCGTATCCATATCCAGTCTCAAATTCCTCTCAATCCGAAATCCGCAATTCTCATGTCATTCCGTACAGTTTTCGCAGGACCCATTCGGCGGTAATCAACAAGGTGAACAACAGCAGCGCCAGTTTGGAGTCCCAGATCGTTTCCACCACGTCGTCCGGAACCACAAATTTAGGGTCCGGAATCTCATTCGCCAGCCGGTTGATCCCGCCGAGCGACACTACGCGTCCACCGGTCGATTCCGCCAGCCGGGTCATCAACTCCAGATTGGTCTGTGGGTTCTTGTTTTCCAGGGCCTGCGGTTCGGCTTCAACATAGGCGCTGATCGGGTCGAGCGCCAGTCCGTAACGATGCGGATCGAAGACAACCTGAAATTGCCCCGACTGCTCCGGAGCGAACCGTCCGTGAAAATTCCCCGACCCGCCCGCCAAACGATCCAGCGCCACCTCAGCCGCGCGCATTCCTCCGGCGCTGCGAAGTTCCACAGAAACGCTGGGCGGCAACGGTGCGAGTACGACGGGATCATCGGCTTCCAGCGTAATCTCCACGGGTTCCTGCAAACCGACTCGGTTCGGATGAACTCCCAGAACGAGCTGCGAGGGGGGGCGGAATTTCTTGTTGCGACCGAGATAACGAATTACCTGAAGCCAGTAAGCGTCGAAAAATCCTTCGCCCTGATACCGACGCCAACGCCACGTGTCGTCGCTGCCTTGATACAGAATCGTTCCCGCCCCGTAGTGGGTGGTAACCAGCAGAGGTAAATTCGCCAGCGGGCCTGAATCGTCGGGAACCGCAAGCAGGACTTCGGCACCGGGTTTGAGCGGGCCGGTTTTCTGCGTCCAGAACCAGTCCGAAAGCGTGTCCAGAATCGTCGCCGGGTCCTGATCCTTTGTGATCAGACGGAACAGGTTGCTGTCTTTTCCGGCGGCCGTGAGTTGCGGTTTGAAAGGTTCAGAGCGGCCTCGCAGATTCAGGTCCGCCGCTGCCTCGGATTTTTCCGGCAATGAAAGTTCCACGGGGATGAGTTGCGCCAGCGGGGTACCGGCGAAATTCAACGGGGCACCTCGTTCACCGGCGATCACACCAAACCCGCCACCGCCCTGGCGGACGAAATCGACCAGCAATTGCATTTGTGCTTCGGTGATCCAACCCGCCCGTAAATCCACATCGCCGAACAGGACGACATCGTATTCGTTCAATTCATCGGCGGCGTTGGGAAATCGCCGAATCGGGCGGCTGCCTTCTTGAACAAACGATTCATCCGCCGACAGCAATAGAATGCTGCTCTCCAGCGACAGCTCACGCAAGAGTGTGTTTTTCAGATAGCGATATTCGTAACGGGGATAACCTTCGACGTACAGCAACCGCAGTCGATCATCGACCACCGTGACTTGCAGTTGCTGGGCGTTGTTGTTGGTTTCCTGTTCGTCGGGGGCGGGTATCACTTCGAGACGAAGCGAATACAATCCTGTGTGGTTCGGCTGAAACTGGATTTCATACCGGGGATTCGATTCCTCGGTGGGTGCGGTTTGCGTTTGTCGGGCAAGCACGGTTTCGTTCATCGCGTCTTTCAGCACAACCTCAAACGGCGTATTCGCCGCCATACCGGTGATCCGAACATTGAATTTGATCGCTACTTTATCGCCCAGATACACGAACCGGTCGGCGCGAACGTTTTCCAGCGCCAAGTCCACTGGCGGGACCGGCGAACCGATTGGAACGACGAAAATCGGCGTCCGACGGGTTTCGGACAACCGCTCGACGGTGCTCCAGTCGGCATCCTGCGTCGGCTGACCGTCCGACAGCAGCACGATCGCCGTCAGGTGCGCGTCGAGACAGGCGTCGAACACCTGCCGGATCGAATCGGCGATGTCGGTCATCGAACCGATGGGTTTTTCCTGTTGAAACCGGGCGGTGATCGGCGAGAAATCCTGCTTCTGCCGCACGAAAACCTCTTTTGATGCCGAACCCGCAAATGTGAAAAATCGCAGATCATGCTTCGCCGACAAATCCCTGATCCCCGACGAACCCTCTCCGCTCAGCAGCGCATTCAGAATATCCCATCGGGTGCAGGACAACGATTCCGGCGGATTCGGCAGCACGGAGGCCACGTCGCGCCATTGATCCGCCGTGTAGCGATCCGATCGGGCCATGCTGGCGGACGCATCGACCAGAATCGCAACCGTCGAGGGTTCCTCGCGCTCTCGTCGCAGGACCAGCGCCGGCTGGCACAGCAGCAACACCACCAGCAAAATCAACACCGCCCGAAGCGTTCCCAGAATCAATTTTGCTCGCCGGCGTCCGCCTTCCTGACGATAAATCAGAAACACAAACGTCGGAACGACAATCAACAGCGCAAACCACAACCACGGTGCCAGCGGCTCCTGCAACTGAAGCGTCAACTGACCCTTCGATGCCAGTTTCGCGTGATCCAGATTGAACAACCACTCGATCATGTGCAGCCCGTGCCTTGTCATCCGATCTTTGACAGACGATCGTAATGTTCCAAAATCCGCTGGACGGTCGGAGCATCCTCGACGGCGATCCGCCCACCGTCGGTTAGACCCTGAAAAGTTGACAGAATATAGATCGCGTCATCACGCTTAATCCCATAAAGTATGAAATAGGCGGCGTCCAGCTCGGCCATGAGTTCCTGACGCTCCGGTTCCTTCCACTTGTGCACCGGTGGGTCCAGATCGCACGCTTCGCCCAGCGGTCGCATATCCTCGGCAGTACAGGTCAGCTTCAATACCCGATCCGACATCCACTTCACCAACTTGGTTTTCTTGTCGCACGGACACCGATCCTCATAAAAATCCGGCGAAAACATCGGCAACTGCTCAAGAATAAAAAAGTTCATATGTATATGACCAACCTTTTGTTTGGCCACACAATCAAGTGCACGACTGTTCAAATTAGCTGTGAGGCAACATTGCTGTCGCGGAGTTATGCTCTCTCCGAAAACAATAAGTGGAGCAGTATTGACAACAGCGGCGAAAGGAATAAAGGTTGCCAACATCGTTCGATCATCTGTTGCACGGGTTACATCACGAAATGCCAGAAGTGTCTTATGGGACGGGATGGGCAGCCTTTTCAGTATCTCGTTTTCTTCAATCCACCATCGAGGCAACACGACAAAATCGGTATTCTGATGCTTCACCAAAGTGGTTTCATCAGTTTGTCCTTGGTTGACCCAGTTTTCTTGTTTGACGTATACACTTCCGAATCGATGATCGTATGGGCGAAACATTTTGGCTTCGTAGAGTGGCAGGAAAGTTTTGGTCTTTTTGACCCAACGGTTGCCGGTCAGTTTGTAGTCGAGTTTCTTGAGATCGTCGCCGGTCTTGAACAGCGCGGCGTCATTAGTCTGATCGAACATTCGCACAAACCGGATACCCCAGGGGTTGCCCCCGCTTCGCCGGTTCTTGTCCACCAGAATCGGTACGCGGTTGTAGATGTATTTGGTTAATTCGGCATCGCGGCGGGTGCGAAAAATCGGGCAGGTTCGGGTATTGGGATTAAACAGGGCGAAGTCCTCCGCCGTCAACTTGATGTGTCGTTTCTGCTCTTCCAGATCGTCCATATTGTGGGCGAAAAAGAAATAGTCCGCCTGTTTGGTCTTGACCTTCGACCCGCCGAAGATCAGCGTGCAGAATTTATAAGAGCGATGCACGTCCGGGAAGATTCCCTCCTTGTTCTCGAAATCATAAAACAGAATCAGACTTTTATCTTCAATGACTTGATTGAAAAATTCCTTGGTAGTCATATCGGTGGCGATGCCGGAGGGGACTAAAATCCCGACGAGACCGCCGGGAGAGACGATCTTTCTCGCCAGTTCGGCAAACAGCATGTAAGTGTTGATATCCCCCTGTGCGGTGAGCGGAAACTCGCCGGACTGTCGAACATGAGCAAGAACATTCTCCGCCTGAGTCTTGGCTGCTTCATAGCGGGTAAACAGGTCGGGGTCTTTCTTTTTGAGTTTTTCAATCTGGGTGCGTCGGGTTTCGGCGCTGACCGCCGAGGCGATTGCCGGTGCCGCGTAGGCGAAAAACTCCCGTTCCTGCAATTTCAACCGTTCCCACGGCGGATTGCCGATGACGCAATCGAAGCCGCCTTCGGAACAATCATCAGAGCCGCGCCCGTCAGGAAGCGGTCTTTGTTTTTTGAGAGGATCATCCGATGTATATGTTTTCCGCTCCCTTACGGTCGCGGCTCCGTTGGAAGAATTTCCCTCCTTTACAGTCGGGGCTCCGTCGGAAGATTCCCGCTCCCTTACGGTCGCGGCTCTGTTAGACTGAAAAACGCACGGGAAGGCTTCGCGCCAGACAAAAGCCCGCGGATCGACCGATTTGTCGATCACGAGACTGTTGCCGCAAAGGATATTTCGGGACAGATCATTGAGCGTACGATTGCGCCGGGCGGATCGAATCCACAGCGCCAGTCGGGTGATTTCGACGGCTTGCTCGGAGAGGTCCACGCCGTACAGATTGTCGTTGAGAATCCAGTCGGGGAGATCATTGTTCAGTGCGGTCCGGTCCGGTCCTTCATGAATAATGAGCGAATCGATGATGTTCTGGTATTGATCCTCCAGCAGGTCATAAGCGGCGATGAGGAATGCTCCGCTGCCGCAAGCCGGATCGCAGACCTTGATTCGCCTCACTTCCTCCAGCGCCCGACGCCAATAGCCGGCCAGTTTCGGCGAAGCGACGCCGTCATCCTCCGGATCGACTCCGCAATCCACCGCCAGATCGGCCAGCCGTTTTTCGATAATTTCGCCCAGGGTGCGATCAACAATGAACTTCGTGAAGTCTTTGGCGGTGTAAAAGATGCCCTGCCGCTTGCGCTGGGCGGATTTTTTCATGGCGGGTTCCGGCGAGGAATCGTCAGCGTCCTGATCCAGCAACCCGCCGAGTCGAATTCGCTCCAGTTCCGTAATGGATTTTTCAAACAGATGGCCCAGCACTTCGACGTTGACTTCGTCCCGAAAATCGTATGTTCCGATGTCGCGGAAAAAATCGGTCCAACCGTCATCAAGCTGCAAGTCGTCCACTTCGGCATCACGCTTGAACAGCCCGCCGTCATACCCCTCTTGTAATTCCAAATCCGGATGGCCCTGATCCATGGCGTGAAACAGATCGAGGAAGTTGCGCCAGCGAGGATTGGTCACGCGGGGGAACGGCGGAATGCCTTCATAGTTCTTTTTCAGAACCGCAGGCGGAAGCAAGCCGCGGTCTTCGCAGAAGGCGATGAAGACGATTCGATCAAGTATTTTTTGGGCAATATGGACCGATTGTTCCAGCGTCTTTCCCTGTTTGGATTTGAGGTGATCGATCAAACTCAGGCGATTTCCGCTGTAGGCTTTGTAGAGCGAGTCGCCGACTTCACGCTGACGCTGCTCGGACAATTCGAGCAGACCTACAGCCCGTGATCGTCCCAGAGCGGTCGGCAGCAATCCGCCCTTCTCGAATAAATAATAAAACTCCTGGAACCTCCGCTCATCCTTGAGGTCCAAAAGCCGAAATTCCTGATAGACCTGCGGCGTGCGATTTCGATGATAGAGTCGGATCGTTATAAAATTGCTCAAAATGCCCCAGGAGCAACCGGGGAGGGCGTTGAGGTAGTCCCAGAGTTGTTGAACCGGTGTTCGGCCATTGAACCGGTCCCGGTCCAGATTCACCTCCGCATCCTTTAATTCGATGACTACATGCGGTGCGGAACTGTGGCCTGCCCGAAAGAGGCCCAAAGCTCCGTCGGCGGTTCCCACGTCTGGAACGGAAAAATTACGCTCCAAACTATAGTCGTTCTCCCCCTGAGTCGAAGGTTTATAGTCCAATGCATCCGAAAAAATCTCATGAAGAAACTCGGCATCCAGCGAGGTTTCTTTCCTGCTCAAACCGCCTCTTTCATAGGTTCGAATCCAGCGAGACACGACCTCCCTCGCCTGATCCTGCGCAGAATCCATCAAATGGGTATCGGCGGATTCTTTGCTGAGCAATCTCGGCAAAAAAAGCGGGCGACGGGTTCGCCGAACATAGGTCCGCATCCCATTCGTGTCGATCAAATCCATCTGACTGATCGGTTCTGTTTTTTTTCGTCCCATTGGATGCGTCCCCTGCAATCTACGTTTCAGTTTTCTGATATCCGAACAAAGTCGCCAGCAATGTTTCCACCAGCATCAGGATGAGCGCTACGTACAGCAGCGCGATGGCGAACTCATGAATCGAAACCGTCACGATCTTTTCACCGGCGGGGTTGACCTCGATGTACTGAAAGTCGGTGCCCCACTTGTCTCGGAGCGTTTTTTCGTCGGTCGGAGTCAGGTCGCTTTCGGCAGGATCGACATTGACGGCAATCGGACTGTTCTGACCCGCGGCCTGCAACTCGTACCATCCCGCGCGGTCCATAGCGTCGCATTGCCAAAAATACTCGTCGTTTTCAAACCGAATGTCCGGCCGAAGATTGGTTCCGTCAGGTTGAACGATACTCCCCGCAGCCGATCCCCCGGCATGAGGACTGGTCGTCTTTTCCAAGAAAGTTTGTCCGACGATCAGGTTTCGCGTGGGCTGGTTGGGCGGAGCTACAACTTGCAGCAGATTCAACGTGAGCGTCACAAAATCACCCCGTGCCGGCAGATTGGTCCAGTCCATGTTCGCCGACGTCGTGACCAGCATCGACCGACCCCGACCCACGTCTCGAACGATCACCATCGGGTCTCCATTGTCGAAGACCTGCAGGATGCGTCCGAGATTCAGTCCTGAGGCGGAAGAGAGTTTGAAATATTGGTGCACTCGCGCGGTGAACAATCCGCTTTCGCGGCGTCCGGCAAAATCATCCGCCAACTCCTCGCTCAAAGAATTCGGATCGATTCGAACGGATTGTTCGTCGGAAACAGTCTCAAACGCCGGCCGGTCCAACGGCGCTCCCAGCAGCGCGGCGCCGGCGGAGTTGTAGTTTTCAAGGTCGATCAGATCGCCGAGGTAAATCACCAGACCCGTTCCCTGTTCCACGCGATTCTGCAATTGTTGCCACTGTTCGGGCGCCAGAAGCCGAACATTGCACAGATAAATCACTTCAAAAGGTCGAAGGTCCATCGTCGCAAACGCGTTTTCGCTGACGACCTTGGGAGTCAACAATGTGCGTTTCACATTCACGGCGTGGGGAGAAAGTGCGGCAGACAGATAACCCGCCTGACCGTGCATCCGCGAAGAACCGGGTTTCCCGTCCACAATCAGTATCGGAACTTCTTCCCGTACGTTCACGACCCGTCGGCGCACATCGTCCAAAGAAACAGCGTCGGAACCCGTCGCCTCTAGGACCACTTCGATCGAGTGAAGTCCCGCCTGGGCGAACTCCACTGGCAGCGGTTCGCGCCGAGTCTCGCCGGCTTCCAGCGGCGCCGCGTTTTTCTCGGTAATCCACTGATCGTCCAGACGCATTTTGAGTTTCAGCGCGCCGGATCGCGAGGTGGAATAATTGTGAATGGAACAGACGATCTCGGTGGGGGAACCGATTCCCACGATGGGATTACTCAGGGTCAAACCCGTCAGCGAGAGGTTGGCGGAGGATGGATTGAGCATGTGATAGACCACGATCTGCGCTTTCTGGGCGAGGGATCGAATCAGGGACGTTGTCGTGGGGGCTGCCGTGGATCCGGTTTCTTTCAGCGCCGGACCGGCAAAATCACTGAACACATAGACCGTCCGGGTTTTGTATTCCGGGAATCGCTCCATCGTCTCGGTGACAATCCGAAGCGCCCCCGGCAAATCTGTAGCGCGATCGCTCAGCAAAGTACTTCGGACGACTTCCGCCGCCTGCTTCTTGTCGAAGAGAGGTTGAAGATTCACGATGCCGGCGGGAGACGACATGGTGATGATGGTGATCGGATCGCCCGAAGGCAATTCGTCGATCAGTTTTTCTGCGCGGGATTTCTGGAGATCAAACAACCGATGAGCGGGGCCGGACTCCGCACCCGATGGAATGTTCACGCCCATCGAGAACGAGTTATCCAAAATCACGAGGTGATGGGTTCCGGCGGACAACCAGCGAGGACTGCTTCTGGCAGGCCAATAGGGTCGGGCGAGTGCAAACGCCAACAACCCGATCACGCCGGCTCGAACGATCAGTAATAAAATCTGCTCTAAACGGGTTCGGCGGATGCTCTTGCGATTGGCCGCCAGCAAAAAAATCATGGCCGCCCACGGGACTTCACGATACCGCCGGCGGTTGAGCAAATAAATGATCACCGGAAGCGTTGCAAGTCCCAGCGCCACCCACCCCAATACCGGATTGACCAGCGGAAAACCAAACATATTCATCGAATCCGTGCGCTGCGCGTGGCGAGATACGAACTCAGCGCCACGTCGAGCGAATTTCGAGTGTTATACAGTGCGTAGTCCAGTCGGAGCTCGCGCGAAGTTTTTTTCAGATCGGCGATGAAGGTCTCGACCTCCTGCCGATAACGCGTTTTCAAAGCCTTCGGTTCGGTCAGCAGATGACCACCGGCTTCCAGCCCGTTGAATTTGATCGGCCCGTCGAACGGTAGGTCCAGTTCCGCCGGGTCCATCACGTGGCAAAGAATCAATTCATTCTTGCGATATTTCAGGTGCCTCAGACCCGCCTGGATATTGGCCAGCGAATCCAGAAAATCGCTGATGATCACCACCAGCGACCGCCGATGCGTTCGCTCAGCCAGATCGTCCATGATTCCTTTCAGCGACGTCTTGCTTGGACCGGTGGCCCCGTCGAGTTCGTGAATAATCGCCTTCCACTGACCGGTATGATTCGTCGGCCGAAGGTAGCGAGTGACCGATTCGTCGAAACACGCCAACCCCACCGAATCCTGTTGCCGCAGGGCTAGATATGCCAGACTGGCGGCGATGGAAATTCCATATTCGTGCTTGCTCATTGGGGATGACGGCGATTTGTAGCTCATGGATTCGCTGCAATCGACCGCCAGCATCAACACGAGGTTGGTTTCCTCCTCGTATTGCTTGATGTAGTACTTGTTGGTCCGACCAAAAACTTTCCAGTCGATGTGGCGAATGTCGTCGCCCTGAACGTATTGCCGATGATCGGCGAACTCGATCGAATAACCGCGATACGGCGACCGGTGCATTCCGCTGATGTATCCCTCCACTACCAGTCGGGCCCGAAGGTTCAACCGCCCGATTTTCGCCAGCGTCCTGGGGTCCAGATAACGCCGATAATCCCGCACTGGCTCCGAAGAGGATTGGAGTGGGCGGGACGAAGTCCGTGGAACGTCCTGACTTATTCCGTGGTCATGTGAATCATGCATCATGTGGCGAACACTTTTTTGTCAATCTGCCCAGACGGTTCATCTTCGCGGGGAACGTCGCGGATCATCCAGTCGATGATCTGGTCCGACCTGATGCCTTCCGCCTCGGCGTTGAAGTTGGTGATGATCCGATGCCGTAAAATGGGATGCGCCACCTGCCGAATATCCTCCGTCGAGACATGAAACCGACCGTGCAATGCTGCGCGGGCTTTGCCCGCCAACACCAAAAACTGCGACGCTCTCGGCCCGGCGCCCCATTCCACATAGTCACGGATGAACGTCGGCGCGTGATCCTGACCGGGTCGCGTCCATCGAGCGAACTTCATCGCATAACGAATGATGTGATCCGCGCAGGGAACCCGCCGGACGATCTTTTGAAGATTGATGATGTCGCGAGCCGTCAAAAGGAAGTCCACCTTGGGCGGTTCGGTTGTTGTCGTCAGTTTGACGATATCAAACTCTTCCTGTTCGCTGGGATAATCGACCTGAATCTTGAACATGAAACGATCCAGCTGGGCTTCAGGCAGCGGATACGTTCCTTCCTGTTCGATCGGATTTTGCGTGGCCATCACGAAAAACGGCTGCGGAAGTTTGTGCTGAAACCCAGCCGCCGAAACCTGATTTTCCTGCATCGCTTCAAGCAACGCCGCCTGCGTCTTGGGCGGCGTCCGGTTGATCTCGTCCGCCAAAATCGCATTGGCGAAAATCGGACCCTTCATGAATCGCAACTGCCGCGCGCCCGTCGTCTTGTCTTCTTCGATGACTTCCGTCCCGGTAATGTCCGACGGCATCAGGTCCGG
>CAIVHJ010000458.1 GCA_903905665.1 uncultured Phycisphaerales bacterium | reverse complement strand
GCCATCGGTTCGGCACTGGCGGGTACCGGCTTGACCATCGGTGAGAATGTGGTCGGCATGGACCCGGAAGCTGTCATCAAGAATGGGCATCCCGTCGAGACAGTCGATCTCAAGCGCCGGGTCAGTTTATATAAAGACCATCAGCGAAACGGATATGGCGCCATCATTGTTCAGGCCAATGTTGAAGACACCCGTTTACACGTTCAGGAGTACGCCATTGAGAAACTGGGCGTCCAGTGCGTCGAGTTGAAGTGGGGCCAGGGCGCCAAGGACATCGGGGGCGAGGTCAAGATTAACAATCTCAAGAAAGCCCAGATGCTCTACGAGCGCGGCTATATCGTGCTGCCCAATCCCACCGATCCCACCGTGATCAAGGCTTTCGAGCGTGGCGCCTTCAAGGAATTTGAGCGTCACTCTCGTGTGGGCATGGTCAGTGAGGAGTCTTTCGCAAAACGGGTTGAGGAATTACGTCGAGCAGGTGCCAAGTACGTGTTCCTGAAGACGGGTGCTTATCGACCTGCTGATCTGGCGCGGGCTGTTCTGTTTGCTGCCAAATACAAACTCGATCTTTTGACCGTCGATGGAGCCGGAGGCGGAACAGGTATGAGCCCCTGGCGCATGATGAACGAGTGGGGCGTTCCTCCGGTTGAATTGCACTCTCTGTTGTATCAGTATGCCAAACGACTCTCGCAGAAAGGCCTTAAGGTTCCGGCTTTGGCGGTTGCGGGAGGTTTTACTTTTGAAGATCAGATATTCAAGGGACTAGCCCTCGGTGCACCCTATGTGAAACTGGTCGGTATGGCCCGATCGCCGATCGCCGCAGCCATGGTTGGCAAGACCATCGGACGGACCATCAATGACGGACAGCTCCCCGTTTATGTGGAGCGGTTCGGAAATTCCATCGACGAAATCTTTGTCACCGCCAGTCACCTGCGCAAGGAACTGGGCGATAAGGAATTTGAAAAACTTCCGACCGGCGCCCTCGGGCTTTACACCTATTACGAACGGTTGGCTCAGGGTTTGCGTCAGATGATGGCGGGCAGCAGAAAGTTTTCGCTTGAGCATATGTCACGTGACGATCTGGCAGCATTGACTCACGAAGCCGCGGATATCAGCGGCATCCCCTTTATCACGGATGTCGATAAGGCCCAAGTGGAGGAAATACTGAAGGGCTAAGCTCGGACCGTAGTCGTTCAGCAGAGTTTCGGTATCAATAACCTAGACATAGCCGGCTTTCATTAACCGGCCGGCTATATCTTCTCCTTTCAGGCAGAGGCCCCATTCTCTCGCCAAGAGTGGGGCTGCCTGATGTATTGAATCCACTCCATAATACGTTTCGCTCCTGATTGACTCCGATTCGCACGCCGCTTCGTGAACCCAGCGCGGGATAGAAGATTATCTGTCGAAGCACCGGAACAAGAATTGATCGATAAATCTTCCCTGTGCGAATATCTTATACAGCACTCGTACGCAATTCTTCAGTCGGCTGCGAATAGGCTCCCAGTGGTTCCCGAGTTGGCTCCGAGTCGTCTGTCCCTGCTGGCCCTGATTTATTGCATGAAAAGGCCCCTTAGGGTTGATTATAAGGGGCCCTGAGAGATGACGAGAGAACTGGGGGTCAAGAGGTCGCGAGTTCGAATCTCGCCGCCCCGAATTTGACAACTCAATTTGTGTTAAGGAGTTATGTCTTCACTTGGCGTAACTCCTTTTTCATGTATACTCATCCGCGCCAGCGATTTGCCAGCGCCCATAAACCAGCTCTAATTTCTTAGAAGTGGATAGACGATGGGATTCCTACGCAAACGAAAAAACGGTCAGTATTCATACGCATTCTGGTGGAAGGGCAAGAATAAAATCAAATCACTCCAGACGGCTGATCCCGATCTTGCCATCAATAATTTCGTCAAGTTGCAGGATGTATCCAGCGGCCATGCGTACAGGCAGTACACCAGGAACAAAGATGGTTTGACGATGCTCATCCACTGTCCAATGTCCCACCAGATCACTGACGGAAGTTTCGCCATTGAGATTGATTCGCCGGATGGAGCGTTGGAGCTTGGCAGCGATCTCGCGGCACAAGGAACTCTTTCCGGTTCCACTATGTCCGATTATCAGTACCCGCTCCCCACGTTCCATGCCGTCGATGGCATCCTGCATGGCGGGGGTGAACACGAACGTCGGATCAGAGGCAGGGATCAGGTGCTGACCCGTATGACGGTTGGCAACTTCTTGATTGCAGTGAGCACAAGTTACATCACCGTTGCCGTTGCCGGTGACGTGGTTATCATCCTGCCGGTTCATGTTGCTCTGATGCACATAAGCAGGTTGAACGGGTACGCCCTGTAGGCGGGCGTTCCATCCACAGCCCATCACACTACCACAGCACGGACACAGATATTGGTTGTTGTTCATGGTCGTTCCTTGTTCGTGGTTTCAGTAAAAAAAGATGACGACACCGGCCTCCACGTTTGGTCGGTGTCGTCATTTTGTTGCTATTGCCCGCGCCCAAACTGACCCGCGTCGTCGCGGCGCTTTATGTCATAGTCTTTTTGTCCGTCCATCGTATCCGATTCTCGTCCAGACAGGTGTCTGATACACTGTCCGCTTCCATGCTCGGATTCATCCGACTGGACTGTTCATAACCTCATGTGTTATAACAAGTTACGACGTTTTGCAAGAGAAAAACGCGAGAAAAAGCGTCGTAAGTAATTGTAATATAATGAGTTACGTTCGTTGCTATTCCAAGCAGCTTCCGACAGTGGATTCAGAAGCGTCTGATTGGAAAGACAGTACGGTACTGTTTTTGTCGCGCCTGTACTGCTGCATTAGAAGGCTCAGAATCGCGTTTGTTTGCTATGGATTGCGAAAGGGACGCTGGACAAGCGTAAACCTATTGTCCGTACGGGGATTCACGGGCCAATCAGCATGAGTTTTCGTCAAACTTCCAATCTGAATGTTGACGGTTCGAACCCGTTCGCCCGCTTTGTTACCGCAATAGTTGCGATTCCAGCGGACGAACAAGGAAATCGATTCGCCAAGTAGAGTTCTGGAATCGGTGGACAAGTTACGGTTCATGACGCTCTGGTTTTCGGCGTGAACTGGGCTAGATCATAGATGCCGAATTCTTTTTCGATGGCAGCTACCCGGTCAACTATCTCCTCGAACCCGCCTTCACCGAAAAGTTGATGCTCCTTCTTCTCAAAATTTTCACCCAAAGTATCGTACTTATTGTCCGAGACAAATTTTCGGATCGCGGAAAACCAAACCGTATCCTCGCGGGCTTCGTGTAGGGCATACATGCGAACGAATTGACGTAACGCTTGGGCCAAAAACCGGCAGTTTCAATCTGAAAATACTTTCATCGATCAATTCCTTTCGGTCAGCGGAGACGGCTCTGTCCATCATAAATTTCAGACGAGAGATTCGCGTCATCGCTCGGCTGCGGAGTCGGCGGATTTTCGATGGGCGATAAAAATGATTCCGGCAGTTGACCCGCGAGTTGTCGTTCCAGGTTAGCGGAAGAAATCACCAAGTCTCTCATGGCCGAAGCATAATCCAAACGCGTTTGTATCAAAGACTCCTGAGCCAGTAATACTGTCAGGATAGATTCCTGGCCTGTTTGATAAGCTTGCTGGGCCACCTGCAAATTGGATTCCTGCAACGGCAGCAACGAATCACGGAAGAAACTTGCTCTCGTTTCGGCGATTTGCCGGAGGGCCAGTGCCGAGCGCACTCCCTCAATAACGCGCTGCTGAACTTCTTCAAAACGTTGTTTCAGTTCTTTTGCCCGGCATTGTGCTTTAGCAATCTGAGCCTGATTCTGATCAAAGATCGGTACCGGGACTTGAATAGTAGGGCCGATGATCCAGTCGATCATTTGTGCACGCTCGCGGCGGCGCTCCGTACGCGATTGGATTTCTGGAGCCGTAAGTTCTCCCGCTTTAGCGGATACCAACGCAGTATCCGCGAGAATTTTGCGTCCGGGTTGGGCACGATTCTCAAAGCGTGTAGCGGAGGCGCCCAGGCTCAGGCTGGAAATGACTTTCAATTTTTGTTGTTCAAAATCAGCAACCGCTGACTCCATCTCACATTCGGCAGCCTGTACATCGAGTCTTTGCACCAGGGCCAATTCAATCAAATCCGCTTCGTTGACGGAGAGTGTTCTAAATCCTGTTTCCAAAGGTGTGGGTTTCCAATCGACCGAACTATTGGCCACACCCATCAATCGCAACAAGGTTTGCTGAGTGACCTTGTAGTCATTACGCAAGGTGATGAGCGCCAGTTCAGCCTCCAGCTGCCGACCACGGGGCAAATTGACGTCCAGCACGCTGCCTGCCCCCGTTTGATAGCGGGCCTGTGCACTTTCAATCGCTTGTTCCACGATCTTCAAGTTCTGTTGTTGCAGATCGATGGCCAGCATTTGGTACTGCAATTCGCAATACCTGGTTTTGACTTCGTTATTCAGGGCAATGGTTGTATCGACGAACGAAAGAATTCGCTCTTGAAGCAGGGCCTGGGCGGCATGCTTGCGGCTGGGGATCATCCATAAATCAGCCAATTCCTGACTCAGACCAAAATCCAGCGCGGAACGGCCTCCCCCTTCAGGAAATCTGATCATGAAAGAGAGCATCGGATTGGGCAGCAGGCCCGCCTGTATCAGATCGGCTTGGGCTTGACCAATTACTTCCAGATCGGCCCGCAAAGAACGGTTGTTAGCAAGGGCCAGATCAACAGATTGATCAAGGGTCAGGATGCGGTCCTCTCCAATATGGAGTTCCTGTACTTCTAATTGTTCCGTCCAACGGGGTTGCCGTCCGATAGTGGACTCAGTAAGTTGTTCGGCTTGTTGTATCTCAGAGGTGTGGTTGATGCTGGTACACGATAGGAGCCATAGGGGGGTGATCAACAGGAACCCGATGGGATGTTTTAATGAACGCTTCGCCATGGAAATGGAGCCTTCCCAATTCACCACTATGGTTGATGTTCCAATTGCCGTCAATATGTCCTCGGAACTCGAAGAGGGCCATCCTATTTGGTTGTTGATGACTTGTTCGGGGTTATACATTTGGCGGCAGAAAGACATTTTCCTTGTTTATTATAATACGCACTATAATATTGCTGTTCCGTTGTCAGGATTTTAGAGCCTATTGATATGGGAGTGACGAAAATGAACAACTGTAAATGGGGAATCGTGATGGTCGTCGTTGTGGCGCTGCTGGGATCAATCGGTTTCGTTCTTGCTCAGGATACTAAAGGACAACCGGTAGTACCGTCCGGGAAACAGGAATCGCCGGAGAAGAAAACTGCCGAACAGGAACAGCCGGTGGCTCTTCCCAAGTGTCCGGTAACGGGGGAGCCGGTCAATTTGGCCGTCAGTGTCGCGACGGATGAGGGGCCGGTGTTCTTCTGTTGTTCATCCTGCATAAAAAAGTACCAAGCCGATCCGGCAAAGTTTGCAAACCAGGTGAAAGAGCAGCGCCGGATATTGGCTTCACGTCCCAAAGTGCAGTTGGTTTGCCCGGTGAGCGGAGAACCGGTGGACTCCAAAGTCAGCATTGAATACCAGGGGAACAAAGTGTTTTTCTGCTGCAAGGACTGCCCCGCAAAGTTTCAAAAGGAGCCGGCGAAGTACCAGGCAGCGTTGGCCAATAGTTATACCTATCAAACCAAATGCCCGGTTTCCGGAAAACCCATCGATCCCAAAGCCTTCACCATGATGAAGGGGGGTTATAAAGTCTATTTCTGTTGCCCGAACTGCCCGGAAAAATTCACGAAGGATCCCGCGCAATACAGCCCGAAACTCAAGGAACAGGGCTACGATATCAGCGACTAGGGAAACAGCAGCGCCGAACTCGCGGTTCCGGAAGTCAAGAAAGAAGAACATCAGGATCCGGATTCTCACGGCGGACATCATTAAGCATAGACGCGACTCATGAAGTGGATCAGGATTTGCCATGCTTGGATTGGACCGGTGGAATAGAAAGGGACTTTTTTTGCTGGGAGCGTTTCTTGGAATAGCTTTTCTGGCTTCGTCGGCGTGGGGTGATAATCCTGTTTTGAATGAATGGTGCCCTGTCCTGACTGACCAGAAAGCGGACCCATCAATTACCACAACCTATCGAGGGCAAACGATAGCCTTTTGCTGTGATCGGTGTCTGGCGAAATTCAAAGCCGATCCTGAGAAATACCTAGAGCACCTTCCACAATTTGCTCGTTCTGAAGTGTCACAGATCGACGGGAAGCAATCTTCCGCCTCAGAACCAAGCTCTGACCAGAAACACGATACCGGTCTGAGCCAGTCGCCCCAACGAATCCCGTGGCTGGGGCGTGTGCATCCGGTCCTGGTCCATTTTCCGTTAGCCGGAATTCCATTGGCCTTTTTGGGCCTGCTGGTCTGGATGATTTCAGGACGGGAGAGTTTTGCCAAAGCAGACATTCCACCGTTGCTGGTGGGTACGCTCGCATCGGTGGCGGCGGTGATCACGGGAAATATCGCTCTTGATTCCATGCGATTTAGTGCGACCATGGCGGTGATCGCGGAATGGCATGAGCTGGTTTCCACGACGATCATGATTTTGGCGCTGGGCCTATCTGCGTTTCGGGTTTGGCGATGGAACCGGTTGACTGGTTCGTGGCGCTGGGTATACGCGGGAGCATTATTCGTCACCTGTGTTCTGCTAGGCGTAACCGGCTACCTGGGTGGCAGTCTGGTTTTCGGTCCTGACCATTTGGCTTGGTCATGAGAAGCCCGGGTCGCTAATTTTGTCATGGACGATCAGGAGTTTGAGAATGACTCAAGAGTCACATGCATCACCAGAAACTCCGAAGCGTTCCAGTCTGCAATCGATCTGGGCGTTTGTTCGCATTCTGAACGTTCGATTGAGATTCATTTTTCTCATGGTTCTCGTGGGCGTGATCTCCAGCCAATGGGAAAACATCATGAACCATTATGACCGCCTGACTCGTCCCCAGCGGGTGGCTTATATGGTTGAGTCTCGGGAGACAGAGTATTACTGTCCGATGCACCCGAACATCGTGCGAGCCGAACCGGGGAATTGTCCCATTTGCGGTATGCCTCTGGTCAAACGCGCCAAAACCGGCAGTCACCAACTGCCTGAAGGCGTGCTTTCGCAAGTTCAATTGACTCCGCAAAAAGTCCAGCTGGGGCGCATCGGAACTTCACCCGTCGAGTATCAATTGCTGAGCCGCGAAATCCGTACCGTCGGCATCGTGGATTATGACGAAACCCGCCGAGCATTCATCAGTTCGCGGATCAAGGGACGCATCGATAACGTTCTGGTCAACTATGTGGGGCAGCATGTCGAGAAGGGCGATCCTCTCGTCCAAATCTACAGCCCGGATTTGCTGGTCGCTCAGCAAGAACTATTGACTGCGATACGTGCTTTGGAACAACAGAAGGGAGCGGATAGCTTCGTTCATGAAGGAAATAAGTCTCTGGTTGAATCTTCCCGTCAGAAATTGCTGCTGTGGGGCATTACCGAAGAACAAGTAAACGAAATCGTGCGACGGGGTACTCCCGATACTCATCTCATCATCTATTCGCCTCTTTCGGGTATTGTGACTGAGAAAAATGTTTTGGCCGGACATTATGTCAACGAAGGCGACGACTTGTACACCATCGCCGACCTGAGTGTGGTTTGGATGCAGGCGAAAATTTTTGAAGATCAGATCGGGGGTGTTCAGATTGGAACGGCGGTGCAAGTGACGAGCACGGCCTATCCGAACGAGACTTTCGCCGGGCGTATTACGTTCATTGCATATTCCGTTGATCCGGGAACACGAACCATCTCCGCCCGTGTGGAGATTGCCAACCCGGACGATCAACTCAAACCCGGTATGTACGCCAGCGCCGTTATTCGTCTGCCGAGCGGCAAAGTTCAAGAAATAGCCCAGCAGGAAACTCCACCGGCATTTGTACCAGTTGCCGATCAACATCATCCTGATGCTACCGCCGCCGAGCACTTCGCGACAGGATATTTCTGTCCGATCTACCCTGACCGACTATACGATAAGCCGGAGCTGTGCCCCATCGACAAGTTCCCATTCAAGTTCGTCAAGGTTGAAAAAGTTCTAGCTGTTCCCGTCTCAGCCGTAATCAATACCGGAACACGCCAAGTGGTTTATCGGGAAACTACTCCGGGTGTTTTCGATATGGTGGAAGTGCAGTTGGGCAGCCGCGCCGGTGAATACTATCCTGTTATTTCAGGACTCAGTGCCGGTGAGCAAATCGCCACGGCAGGGGCCTTTCTGGTGGATGCCGAAAACCGGCTTAATCCCTCAGTTGGAGCTCAATACTTTGGCGCCAGCGGAGGCTCACAAGAAGATCGATCAGGTAAACAACCCGGACACCAACACTAATGATTCCTCGACTTATCGAATGGTGCGTCCGTAACCGCTTTATTGTTCTCCTGCTGACCGCGATCATGGCAGTGTGGGGTGTATATTGTGTTTTGAAAACCCCCATCGACGCCATTCCCGACCTGTCCGAGAATCAAGTGATTGTTTTTACGGACTGGATGGGACGTTCTCCACAGGAAATCGACGATCAGATCACCTATCCCTTGTCGGTAAATCTGCAGGGTCTCGCTGGTGTGAAATCGATACGTTCTTCCAGCGAATTCAATTTTTCAATGATCGATATCATTTTTGACGAGCACACCGACTTTTATTTTGCTCGGACCCGGGTACTGGAACGCCTCAATATCGCCAGTACCTTCTTGCCGGCGGGTGTCGTTCCATATCTGGCGCCCGATGCGACCGCGCTCGGACAAATCTTCTGGTACACCGTTGAAGGTGATGGTTATGGCCTTGACGAGCTCCGGGCGATCCAGGATTGGTACGTCCGCTATCAACTCTATGTGTCGGGTGTAGCCGAGGTCGCCAGTGTGGGAGGCTTCGTGCGTGAATACCAGATCGACGTGGACCCCGACAAACTGCGCGCTTATGACATCACTTTGGGAGCAGTTTTCGATGCGGTGGCCCGGAGCAATATCTCGGTTGGGGGAAAAGTTTATTTCGAGAACAAAGCCGAATATCTGATTCGCGGCGTCGGTTGGATTCGTGGTGTACGAGACCTGGAAAATGTCGTCGTGGCAGAGCGGAATGGGGTCCCGATTTACGTCAGCAATCTCGCCGCCGTGCAACTTGGGCCGGAATACCGCCGCAGCATGCTGGAAAAAAATGGCCATGAAGCCGTCGGCGGAGTGGTCATGATGCGTTATGGTGAGAACCCCCTTTCGGTGACTAAAGCCGTCAAGGAACGTATTGAACAATTGCAAGCCGGTCTGCCTGCCGGAGTCAAAATTGTTCCTTTCTATGATCGAACTCGACTCATCGAAGGAGCCATTCATACCCTGGTCGGCACTTTGAATGAAGAACTGATTATCGCCACGATTGCGATCCTGCTGATTCTTTCGCATCTGCGCAGTGCCGTGGTGGTTTGCAGTACACTTCCGTTGGCGGTGCTGGTGGCCTTTATTCTGATGTATTACCTAGGCATCCCCAGCAACATTATGTCGCTTTCAGGTATTGCCATTTCCATCGGGATTCTGGTTGACGCGGCGGTAGTGATGGTCGAAAACGCTAGTCACGAACTCACCAAGCAGCATGGCCATGAAAAAGTTCGGGGAGACACGACAGAAATTGTGGTTAAAGCCTGCCGCCTGGTCGGTAAGCCCATTTTCTTTGCGATCATGATCATGTTGATCTCGTTCCTGCCGGTTTTTGCTTTGACCGGTCAGGAAGGCAAGATGTTCCATCCGCTGGCATTCACCAAGAGTTTCGCAATGGTTGGGGTCGCCCTCCTCGCGGTGACTTTTGTTCCAGCCATGATTCCGATATTCATCAAAGGTCGCCTGCGCAGTGAAGAAGATAACTGGATTGTTCGCAGCTTTATCAACATTTATAAACCGGTGCTGACCTGGCTGATGCAGGTTCCGGCAGCTGGAATCTGGTTCGTCGGGTTTCTCTTTATTATTGGGGCTGGCTTTGTGGGGAGTCGCGCGCTGTTTTTGGGAGTACTGGCTCTGGCCCTGTTCTTCGGTTGCGTGTTTTTCAGGCGTTTCTGGAGTAAGGGCGTTGCGTTTGCGTTGCTCGTCGTCATGGCTTCGTGGGCTTGGCATTTTCCGAAGCTGGGACGGGAGTTTATGCCGCCGCTTGATGAGGGCAGCATTTTGGACATGCCCGTCACCGTACCGCGAGTGTCCATAGTACAGGCGGGTGACGACATTCGGGTTCGTGACCAAGTCATTCGCCAGTTTCCCGAAGTCGATCAGATCGTGGGAAAGGTCGGCCGCGCCGATACCCCCACAGACCCATCAGGGATTGATATGGTCGAGTCGATCATTACTCTGCGGCCCAAGGAGTGGTGGCCCAAACGCAAGGTCCAATTCGCCGATGCAATCAACGAAGCCGGAAGCCTTGTCCAGGAAATGCAGAGAGCCGGATTCATCCGCCCTGATCTGAAACCCGACGAACTGAACGGTTTGCTCAACAGTGCCACGATGGATGCTATAGTCGAATTCGACGGAACCATGCGGGACTTGGCTTGTCGGCGACAGCAGGAATACCAACCTGTATTGGCCAGGAAACTGGTCATAATGACAGTTGAGGATTTGATTCGCCTTTTGCGACAAAAAGGTGAACTGAAGCGAGAACCGACCGCTTTGGAGGTGAATCAGTTAGCGGAACCTCTCGTCAAAGATCACGGCCTGTCTTTGGTCGAAATGCCCCGGCGAGAAGAAATGACCAAATTGCTCACCGCGACCATCGACTCATTGGCTTCGGTGGGAGTGGTGGACATGAAACCAGAACTGCTTTCACTACCGTTTTCTATGTGGACGGAAATCAATGATTCCATACTCACCGCCTTGGGCGGCGAAAGAGCATCGCTCGTTGGTGAGTATTATGAACAGTTTGAGTTACGTTTAGATAAGGAGTGGGTCCAACGAATCAAGCTGCTCAATTGGGAACTGGAAGATCAAGCCAGTGGAACCCTCATCAAATCACTGCTCAACTCCCTGCATCATCAAGCCCAAATTAACGGAGTATTGGCCAGAAACCCTTCAGAGGATGAATTACAAACCATTTGCCGGACCCGGGAACCGAAACTCAAGAAGCAGCTCTTTCTGTGGCACAAATTCAAAACGGATTTAGTCAAGGAAATGGATAGCGAAGTTCAAATGCCCGGCTGGGGCAACATCTGGACACAGCCGATCATCAATCGTGTAGATATGTTGGCCACCGGCGTGCGAACCATGATCGGTGTAAAAGTGTATGGCCCGCGACAGGATGACCTTACCGAAGAAATCATTGAAGACGGCGTGAAGCGCACCGCCGTGAAAGAGCGCGGCATTCAAAGTGTGGCCAATGAAATCGCCGGGGTGTTACGGGGCATTCCGGGTGCAGTCGATGTGTTTCCTGATCAGGTCGTCGGGCGCAGTTATCTGGAGATGGATATCGATCGTGAGAAAGCGGCCCGCTATGGTGTCAATGTTGGGGACATTCAGGAAGCCATCGAAGTGGCCATGGGCGGTAAAATGATTACCACGACGGTCGAGGGACGACGCCGATTCCCGGTTCGCGTGCGCTATGCCCGCGATTTCTGGCAAACAGAAGAAGCCTTGCGACGCATCCTGGTAACGGGAAGGCGAGGGACGACCACGGAAGCGTCTGATGGCGTACCATCGGGTCTAGGGGCCACAAACCCAGACGCTGGAAAAATGCCCGGTGGTGATGTTTTTCAGATTCCGATTGCCGATGTGGCGGACATTAAAGTTGTGGAAGGCCCCAGCGTCATCAAAAGCGAAAACGGAATGCTCAGGTCCTACGTGCAACTGAACGTTCGTGATCGTGATCTTGTGGGGTTCGTTGAAGAAGCCCAGCGCACCATAGCGAATCAGGTCAAACTCCCTGCGGGTTTCTTTCTGGAATGGAGTGGACAGTTTGAGCACGAGATTCGGGCCAAGAAAACGCTGCAGGTAGTTTTTCCGATGGTGATCCTGCTGATCTTCGTCATCCTGTACATGACCTTCAACGACATCCGCGATGCGTTATTGATCATTCTCGCGGTTCCCGGCGCTCTGGTTGGGGGTGTGATCTTCCAAAGCCTCTTTGGCTTCAACTTTAGTGTGGCGGTGTGGGTGGGCTATATTGCCTGTTTCGGTATGGCCACTCAGACGGGTATCGTCATGCTGGTCTATCTCCATGATGCCATCAACTCACGTGGTGGACTTACCAAAATTGAGTCTCTCGGCGAACTGACCCATACCATCATCACCGGCGCGGTTCATCGCTTACGTCCCAAACTGATGACCGAAGGTGTGGCCATAGTCGGGTTAATGCCGATGTTGTGGGCCACCGGCACAGGTGCCGAAGTCATGAGGCCGATGGCGGCTCCGGTGTTGGGGGGATTGCTGATCGCGGATGAAGTCATCGATCTGCTGCTGCCTGTCATTTTCAATTGGTATCAAAGCCGCAAATGGAAACGCTTGCATCAGAATCAGATTCTATCATGAGGGCGTCGATTTCTTTTTGTGATCGAAGCAAATAAGAAGTCCGACTGCCAAGGTCATCGGCCTTTACAATTCCCAATAGCGATATTCAGTCTTGTACTATATTTCGACCGACGGATTATTATCGTGGGAATCCGGAGGCCCTTCCGAGTTTTGAAATTCGCAATCCAACACGCGATTCCTGGCGGTGGCGTCTCAGGCAGAACGATTTTGAGAAAAAAGTAGGCCCGCTGGGGTGTAGCGGGCCTTGGGGGAAATTGGTCCCTGGGGGGAGGGACCAATGAGTGGGCAATCTCTCAATGATCTCGAGGCAACTCCTCGCAAATGACTTTCGTGTGAACCCTTTGTGGACCTGAATTCTTTCCCCTGCTTCTGAAGTCGATTCTATCGAGGTCTGAAATGGCTGTCAATCAACTATCGGTACCGGAATTTGCATCGTGATTGCGGAATTTTGACATCTTCTGACTTGCCCCCGATTTGATGTTCTCGAAAACGAATTTTCATCCGCGATGCGCGATTCGCCAGTTAATTGGCTTTGTTGCCAACATCTTGAGCCAATCGGAGTTGGGTGGTCAGTTTTTTCGTATCATCTTGCCGTTGTTGGACTTCGGCAACAGTCTTTGCGGGGCGAGTTTGAATTTTTTGAAGCTGATCTTGAACCGCTTGGATATTGATCGCATCGGCCGAGATGGCGCGTTCGGTCAGGATGGTCAGGTGGTTTTCAAGCATTTGAGCCAAACCGCCGTCGATGAAAAACTGATAAGTCCGGTCTTGGCATTCGATTCGGCAATGGCCGATGCCCAATTTGCATAACAACGGCGCGCGGTTATGCAAAATTCCGATTTCACCGTCGTGAGCGGTGAATGCGGCAAACTGGGCCGCGACATCGAGCACCGCCGCATCGGGCGTGATCACCTGACATTGAAATGATTCCGACATATTCCACCACGCATTCGATCACGGGAGAAGAAGGTTCTTCGCCCATTCCCGCGTCCATCAAGATCATTGGGCAGCGAGTCTCTTGGATTTTTCTTCCACTTCCTCGATCACGCCCACGTACATAAACGCGCCTTCGGACAGATGATCCCATTTTCCGTCGCACAGTTCTTCAAAGCTGCGAATGGTTTCCGCCAGCGGCACGTTGCTCCCGATAAAACCGGTGAACTGTTCAGCCACGTAGAACGGCTGCGACAGGAACCGTTCTATCTTTCGCGCGCGCGCGACCGTCAGTTTGTCTTCTTCGCTGAGTTCCTCGACGCCCAGAATCGCAATGATATCCTGCAAATCCTTGTAACGCTGCAAAATCTGCTGGACGCGACGGGCGACGAGATAATGTCTTTCGCCAATGAGGTTGGGGTCCACGATTCGGCTGCTGGACGCCAGCGGATCGACGGCGGGATAAATTCCTTTTTCGGCGATGCGACGTTCAAGGTTGACGGTACTATCCAAATGCGTGAACGCCGTCGCCGGAGCGGGATCGGTATAATCATCCGCCGGAACATAAATCGCCTGGATGCTCGTCACGGCGCCCTGTTTGGTGGACGTGATTCGTTCCTGCAGTTCGCCCATTTCGGTTCCGAGCGTCGGTTGATAACCGACCGCCGACGGCATTCGACCCAGCAAAGCCGATACCTCCGAACCCGCCTGAGAAAAACGGAAAATATTGTCGATGAACAACAAAGTGTCGGCGCCCGTCTGATCGCGAAAGTATTCCGCCATCGTCAGCGCCGTGAGCGCCACGCGCAACCGGGCACCCGGCGGTTCGTTCATCTGGCCGAAGACCATGACCGTCTGGTCGATGACCCGTTTCCCCGTGTTGCCGATCTTCGCTTCCTGCATCTCCAGCCACAAATCGTTGCCTTCGCGGGTCCGCTCGCCCACGCCGGCGAAACACGAATATCCGCTGTGAAACCGCGCCAACCGCGCGATCAATTCCTGAATGATGACGGTTTTGCCCACTCCGGCCCCACCGAACAGTCCCGCCTTGCCGCCCCGAACCAGCGGACACAACAGGTCGATTACCTTGATGCCGGTTTCGAACATTTCGGTCTTGGGAATGACGTCTTCGATGCCGGGCACTTCGCGATGGATGGGGCGATACTCTTTGGGCGTGATGGGCCCAAGACCGTCGATGGTTTCACCCACCAGATTGAACACCCGGCCCAGCGTACATTCGCCGACCGGTACGGAGATCGGCCCTCCCAGATCGCGGATGGGAGAACCACGCCGCAAACCGTCGGTGGAACCCAGCGCCACCGCGCGGACGTGCCCGCCGCCCAGATGCTGGGCGACCTCGCACCACAACGTCTCCTTGTGCACTTCGCCGAGCACTTTCTTTTCGATTTCGACTTGCAGGGCGTTATAAATCGCCGGCATGTGGTCTTTCTCGAATTCGGCGTCCAGAGTGGACCCGATCACCCGCGTCACCCGTCCAATGTTTTTTGCGGCATTTTCCTGAATCATAGAATTCCTCAATCCTTCCGGTCACTCTTTCGGAGATTGCATCCCCGTCCATTTTTCATTTCAGCGCTTCAGCCCCGCCCATAATGTCCAGCAGTTCCATCGTAATCTGGGACTGCCGCGCCCGGTTGTAGGTTCGCGTCAGGATCTTGATCGTGTCCGCTGCGGCATCGGTGGCAGCCTTCATCGCCACCATCCGCGCCACCTGTTCGCTCAGCGTGTTTTCCTTAAAACACTGAAACAGCAGAATCCGCACCGTCGCCGGTAACAAGTCCGCCAGCAACTCCGCCGGTGGGGGGGAGAAGTCATATTGGACTTCGTGGGTCCGTTGCGGACTTCCGACATTGGGCTGCGTGGTTCCGGGCGCCGCCAGCGAGGCAATGTCTTGTTTCAGCGGCAGCAGCGGCATCACGGTCGGTCGCTGTCGCGCGGCGGATTCGAACCTCATATACGCCACGTGTACGGCATCGATTTCCTTGCGCGTGTATCGTTCGATGAATTCGTTGGCCAGCGGTTCGATCTGCTCAAAACGCACACGATCATCAAAATGCGTATAAGTTTTGCGCACGGGTCGGCGAAGGTATTTGAAATAGTTAATGCCTTTCTTGCCGGCAACGTCCAGATCGACCTGCACGTCGGCAGGGATTGCCCGCAGATGTTCCAGCACCGTTCGGAGAATTCCCGCATTGAATCCGCCGCACAGTCCGCGATTGGAGGTCAGGACGAGCATCGCCGTTTTTCCCGTGGCGGTGTTGGCTTCTAACAGCGGATGTTTGATCTCGGCGACCTGCGACGAAAGTTGCCGAACCACCTCGGTGATCTTCTTCACGTAGGGTTTCCCCGCCGTCGCCCGCTTGAAGCATTTCTGATACTTCGCCGTCGAGATCAACTGCATCGTGCGGGTGATCTTTTTGATATTCTGAACCGCCTTGCGGCGTTTGACGATGGCCCGTGCTTTCGCCATAACACACTAATCCAGTTTGGGTTTGAACTTGCTCAAAACGTCCTTGACTTTAGCGGTCAGGTCGTTGCTGAAATCACCTTGTTTCCTCATCTGTTCGCGGATTTCCGGAAACTCGTTTTGAAAATGCTTGATCAATTCCTTTTCGTAGGCTGCGATTTTGTTCGACGGGATGTGATCCATGAACCCGTGGGAAGCGGCATAAATCGCCAACACCTGGTCGATCACGTCGCAGGGGTTATACTGGGGTTGCTTGAGCAATTCGACCATCAAGCGACCCCGATCGAGTTGTTTCTGGGTGGCGACGTCGAGTTCGGTTCCGAGTTGGGCGAATGCTTCCAGTTCCCGATAGGCCGCCAAATCCAGCCGCAGCGAACCCGCTACTCGTTTCATCGCCTTGATCTGAGCATTGCCGCCCACGCGGGACACACTGATGCCGACGTTGACCGCCGGCCGCACACCGGCAAAAAACAAATCCGGTTCCAGATAAATCTGTCCGTCGGTGATCGAAATCACGTTCGTGGGAATATACGCGGATACCTCGCCTTCCTGAGTTTCGATGATCGGTAACGCGGTCAGTGATCCACCGGTTCCCGGAATTTTTCGGATTTCCATCTGGTCCTTGTCGGTCCAGGTTTCCAGATCCTTTTTGGCCTGACGAAGTCCTGGTACGCCGATGTATCGCTGTTTGTTGGCGCCCTCGGCGGTGTCCGAAGGAGCGTCTTTACGGCAGATGATGCGATGCTCGGCCGTTTTGCAGGCGCGCTCGAGCAACCGACTGTGCAGATAAAAAATGTCGCCCGGATACGCCTCACGCCCCGGTGGACGACGCAGCAACAAAGACAATTGGCGGTAGGACTGGGCTTGTTTGGTCAGGTCGTCATAAATCACCAGCGTGTCGCGCCCCTGATGGTGACAGAAGTACTCCGCCATGGCGCAACCGGCGTAGGGGGCGATGTACTGTAACGGCGCCGGCGCCGACGCACCCGCCGCCACGACGATCGTGTAACTCATGGCGTGATGTTTATTGAGCGTGTCGATGACGGCTGCCACGGTCGATTCCTTCTGACCGATGGCGACATAGACGCAAATAACACCGGTCTGGCGCTGGTTGATGATCGCATCGATGGCGATCGCGGTTTTGCCGGTTTTGCGGTCGCCGATGATGAGTTCGCGTTGCCCTCGCCCGATCGGGATCATCGAGTCGATGGCCTTGATGCCGGTTTGCAGCGGGACGTTCACCGGCTGGCGAACGGCCACGCCCGGCGCCTTGATTTCCAAAGGCATCCGATGGGGGGATTCGACGATTCCCTTGCCGTCCAGCGGATTTCCGATCGGATCGACGACGCGCCCCAGCAGGGCTTCGCCGACGGGAACGCTGAGCAGTTCTCCGGTGCGGCGGACTTCGTCGCCTTCCTTGATGCCCAGATAATCACCGAAGATCACGGCTCCAATCGAGTTTTCTTCGAGATTGAAAATCTGGCCGGCGGCTCCGTTGGCGAACGTGAGCATCTCGCTGGACATGGCATTGCTGAGTCCGTAAATCTGGGCGATTCCGTCCCCAACCTCAAGCACCCGACCGACCTCCGAGACGTCGATCTCGCTTCGGTACTGTTCGATTTCCTGTTTGATCACCGACGTGATTTCATCCACCTTGAATCGCATGATGTATTCCTCAACGGGTTTTTACCGCAGAGCACGCAGAGATCGCAGAGTCATTCAGGTAATTGATTCACCATTCTGCGAATCCCCTGCTTCAACAGCTTCGAATGAAAGTTAATCAACAATCCGACTTTGCATCCGGACAATTTCAGATAGGACAACAATTGAGCCTCATGAATCGCCTCAAGTTGGGTCACCGTTTTAATCTCCACCACCACCTGATTCTCAACCAGAAAATCGAGTCGATACGCGCAGTCGATTTTGATTTCATGATAAAAGAGCGGCAGTTCCTTTTGTCTCTCAAAAGTCAACCCGCGTTGAGCGAATTCAAAAGCCAGGCAGGCTTCATACGCGGATTCCAACAGCCCCGGCCCAAGCGTTTGATGCACTTCATTTGCGGCGTTGATGATGGCTTCGGTGATTTCATTAATAATTCTCTTCATCTCTGCGTGCTCTGCGGTCTCCGCGGTTCAAATTGAGCCGGCGAGTTCGCCTTCAACCATTGTCGAACCCGCGTGAATGTGGCGCGAGGCGTGATCGAGAATCGCCGTGAACATCCGTCGCAGTTGGCACGCCGCGCTCAGGTCGATCTTCTGATCCCCGACTCGCACGATCATTCCGCCCAGCACGCTCGGATCCCGGTGCTCGATCAGGAGCACTTTCTTTCCGGTTTTTTCCTCCATCAGTCGAACCAGCTGCAGGTTGAGATCGCCCACCAGCGGTTCCACGGTCGTGACGTGCACTTCGATCACGTTCTCGCTTTCGTGAAGCACGCTGCGGTACTGCTCCTCAAACTCGTAAATCAGTTCGGTGCGGTCCTTGTTGTTCATGACCTGCAGCGTATTGAGCAGCAGATCGCTCAACCGACCGCGAAACATCTTTTCCAGCGATGTACGACGATCGTCGTCATCCACCGTTCGGGACGTGAAAAATGTGTGGAGGTCGCCGTCGCCATGCACCAGTCCCACCAGCGCCGTCAATTCGTGCTCGATGGTGGTGGCTTCTCCCTTGACCTGAGCCAACTCCAGAAGAGCCTCGGCATACACTCGTGCAATGGGTTGTGCTTCCATCTGCGCCATGGGCAAAAACCAAATTCCGCAGGGGCACGGCATGCCGCGCCCATACTTCATGCCTTACGATTTAATGCGAATGCTCCATGTGGGAAATTTTTTCGAGCGACTGCCGGATCATCTGTTCGTGTTTGGCGGGGTCGATTTCCTGTTGCAGAATTCGACCCGCAAGATCGGTCGCGAGTTTCCCGCTCAAAACATACAAATCCTTGACCGCCGTGTCCCGTGCGATCCCGATCTCTCGCTTGGCGCCCGTCAACAAATCGCCGCAGTCTTTCTTCGCCTCTTCCACCAGGCGCCGCCGGGTCGCCTCCGCATCGCGACGACCTTCCTCGACAATCGCCGTCGCCTCCTGCCGGGCTTTACTGATCTGCTCCGTGTACT
>CAIVHJ010000457.1 GCA_903905665.1 uncultured Phycisphaerales bacterium | reverse complement strand
ATCAGAAACACGGGCCGATCACATTACATTGTGGTTCCTGCCTTGAACTATTGCCTCGCATTTCCTCTGATTCCTACGATTGTATTCTGACTTCTCCACCGTATTGCAATCGTTATGATTATACGCGCACGTATGCACTCGAACTTGCCGTTCTTGGTGTCGATGAAAACGAACTGAAAAAATTGCGGCAGAATATGATCAGTTGTACGGTGGAAAACAAAGCCAAGAATCTATTGTCCATTAATTCCGCGTGGCAGAAAGCGATCGCGGTTGCCGACCAACAGGAACTTCTCCAGGCGATTCTGCTTTACCTTCAGGATCAACTGAACGCCGGAACTCTGAACAATAGTGGGATCCCCAGAATGGTGAAGGGCTATTTTTACGAAATGGCCGGCGTGATCGCCGAATGTGCTCGTGTGCTCAAGCCGGGCGCCGCCATGATCATGGTGAATGATAACGTCCGGTATGCCGGTGTGGGAATATCCGTGGACCTTATTCTTTCGGAGATGGCCGCTCACTTTGGACTTCAGATCGAGTGCATTCTTGTTCTTCCGGGCGATAAAGGCAACAGCAGTCAACAGATGGGCAGACACGGGCGTGAATCACTTCGGAAATGCGTATACGTGTGGCGTAAAAACCGGAAATGAAGAAGCCTTTTCGACAACATCTTAAATCCGGTCAGGACCTGGAAACCAGTTACGAGGCCGTCCGCGCTGGTTTTGTAGCACTGGCTCTGGAAAAGAACAGACGTGCCTCTCCCTATGTAGCTCAAGCCCGGATGTTGAAATTACTGGCCTCGAAAGCTCGTAAACCCGCAGAGCTTCTTAATCTCGGGGATATCCAATCTGCACTATTAACCGCGGCTGGTGTATCTGACAAAGCCTCTAATTACCTTGACGACAAGAACAAGAGTGAAGCAATACAAGGATTGATCGATAATTTTCTTGAACCGGCTGGCAAGGATTTTGTCGAGGAACTTGTCTTTCGGTTCCTCCTCACGCGGGGTGATACACTCGGCGGGTCCATGCGCAATATCGGTGGTGTCATGGCCCAGCGAAAGTTGACGCGTTCGATCATTTCACAATTGAAATTAGCGGGAAGGAACTATTGGTGGTTACATTCGGAAACCAGTGCATGGACTTCCGCTCCTCAAGAAGATGCGGACGTGGAGTTATATCTCAAGGGCATAAGTTGGAAAACAGGCAAGAAATACCGCTCCCTTGTTTATAACCTGACCATACCGATAGTTCGCAACAATGTGGACTTGTGTTTGTTCGATTGCGCTTATGAAACCATCAGCAAGAACATTTATCACGATCCTCGATTATATATTGCCGTTGGTGAGTTGAAAGGCGGTATAGATCCCGCCGGGGCTGACGAACACTGGAAGACAGCTCGGACCGCCTTGGAAAGAATTCGCAAGGCTTTCACAAAACACGGAGTGAAACCGGCAACCTTATTCATAGGCGCCGCCATCGAAACCAAAATGGCTTCTGAAATCTGGTCTTTGTTGAAACAGGGTTTCATAAGCAATGCTGCTAATCTAACCGACGACGAGCAAATAGCTTCGATCACACGATGGTTATGTTCTTTGTAACCCTTCCGTGAGGATCGTTTTCTTGTCCTGAGCAATATGGCACAATTGATTGACGGCAAACGGATCGCGGAGGGGATACGGCGCGAGGTGCGTCGTGAGGCGGAAGAGCTGCGCGGGCAGGGGTGTGCGGTTCGGCTGGTCTGCGTCATGGTGGGCGAGCCGGAATCGGGGATGATCTACTCGTCTTCTCAGGCGAAGCGATGCGCCGAAGTCGGGATCGAATACGAACTCGTCACACTGCCGAATGACACCACGACCGATCAGGTCAAATCCGCCATTCAAAAGTTAAATCAGGACCGATCGGTGAACGGCATCATGTTGAATCTGCCGTTGCCGACGGGGATGAACGAGTCGGAAATTCAATATCAAATCGACCCCTACAAAGACGTCGAAGGAGTGAATCCCGCCAATATCGGATTTGTCTTTTACGGTCGGCCGATTATCGCCCCGTGTACGGCGCTATCGGTGCTGGAAATTTTGAAATCCACCGGCCAGAGTTTTGCGGGTAAAGACGTGGTGGTGGTGGGTCAGGGTGCCATCGTGGGACGACCGATCACGTTGTTTCTGTTGCAGGAAATGGCGACAGTGACCGCCTGTCACAAACTCACGCGTGATCTTGCCGACAAAACCCGCCGGGCGGACGTGCTCATCGTCGCCGTCGGGAAACCGGGACTCATCACCGGTGACATGCTCAAACCCGGCGCGATTGTGATTGACGTGGGGATCAATCGCATTCCCGATGGACGAGGGGGGACGAAAACCGTGGGCGATGT
>CAIVHJ010000456.1 GCA_903905665.1 uncultured Phycisphaerales bacterium | reverse complement strand
TTCCTGCAAACAACAGGATCGAACCGATATGAATGTACCAGTGATGCAACGCATCGAGACGCTGATGCAGCGACGTCCGACGGGGCAGAATCGCCATTCCGACGATCTGAATGTGGGCGATGAGCACTGCCAAAGCCAAAACGGAATACGACATCATCGTGATTGGCACATGAATCGACATCCAATAAGTATCCAGCAGCACCGGAGCGATCGGACGAACGAATCGATCCAGCGGAATGACTTCTTCAACCAAAACCAGCGCTACAGCGCCCAGAAATGAGGCTGTCAGGGGAATGAGTCGATGGGGTCGAAACAGCATGGCGACAATCGCAAACGCCCCGGCGCCCCAACTCAGAAACAGCAGGGATTCGTACATATTGGAGGCAGGAATGCGACCCGCCACCTGCCACCGTAACCACAATCCCCACGTGAGAATTCCCCATCCCGTCAGCAGCAACAAAAAGGCCAGACCGTCAAACCATGTGCGACGGATGCCCATCGCCGACGCGCCGCAAACGGCGGCCAGAACCATCAGCTTCCATGCCCAGTGAAACGGTTGATATTCGTTGTACGTAAGTTCCGTGGTGATCTGTTGCGGTGTGGGCCGGTTGGCGGTTGGAAGACTCTGCAACGATTCCGCCAATCGACGCGATATACTCTCAAACTCGACGCCATCTCCCGCCAAGAAGGCTTTTCGCAGAGAATTCCAATCCGATCGAACGGCGTCGATTCGCTCATTCACTTTGCCTTCACCCGTCAGGATTCCCCATGCCGCCAAAGGATCGTCAGAATTCGGAATCATCCGAATTGCCTGGCCTTCGAAAACCTGCTTGAGTTTATTGATCCGGCCCGATATGTCCTTGACTTTCGTCGTCAGCGGATTTCGTTTTCCACCGTCCATACCGGGCATCGGCCCCGACAACTCTTGAAGTCGAGTGCACTGCATCAGTTGATCGTATGAAAACTCCTCCTGATCCGTCGGAAGCTCCAGTTCTTTTCGCAACTCGGCATTGCGAATCGGAACCATCGGAACTGTTTTCCATGCTTCGGGTTCAAAGGTCCACGACAGAAATACCTCCACGGGATCGCGCTGTTGATACCTGGTCGTTCCTGTAATCGAATTCACCCAATCCCGCGTCATCGTGTCCAGCGGCATGCAGCGCCCGTCATTCTGAACAACGATCAACCGGATCGTCGTCAGATCTACCGGCGCGCTCGACGGTGAATCCACTGCCGTAATCGCACACAAAACCATCCCGACGAATAACATCCTGTTCCCTTCTTATTGCGAATTTTGAATTTCGGGCAGCAAAATGTCCGGTCGCTTCTGCCGCATCCGAATCACCAACACGATCAGCATTCCCACCAGTGTCGTACCATAACCGAAGAACACAATTCCTTGTCCGGGGTCTCTCGTGACGCTTAGCACGCTGATGACCGGTTGATGTTGGTTGTCAAAGTCGGACTGAAAGAACTTCCATCCCCCGTGCGTCACGGGTCGATTCATGCTGATGACGTGATCCTGAGCCTCACCCGTGACCGAATCCGTGATTGTGATGTGGCTTTCAAACGAACGCGGGCGCTGCGTTCCGGGATAGGTTCCCAACTGAAATTTTCGCAGCGTCAGACCAAACCCCAGTGACGTTTCTGTCTTGGGTCGTTCGGTTTCATCCGATTTCATCTCAGTTAAGGGAACATACTCGTCGAACGTCGCCCGAGTCTGGCCCTCGGCGATCGAGAGCTCGCCTTCACGCCCAAGTTGTCTCGTGATCAATGCCCCCACCAGAATAACCAGAATCCCCACATGGGTCAGCACAAAGCCGATCTGTTTGCGATCCCACGGAAACCGAATAACGACCGAAACCAGTGCGTTGACTCCCAATGCAGTTAATAGAGCGATAAACCACCATGAGTTGTAAAACACTCGAAGTGTTACGAGTCCGGGATGTTGGGATTCGTGGATGGTGGCGAGGCCCAGCGTCAACATCAACAACGTCAACAGGATCGCGCCCAACCACAATGATCCGACGGCTCGAAGCCATCCCAGTACGACCATGCACCACCTCATGATTCACGCTAAGACAAGGCCCGAATGATTGCTTCCACCAATCCGTCGGTGTCGGAAGACAACGCCTGATGCACCTCGCCCAATTGCAGTTCCTGCAGGGTCGCCGTGGTTCTGGAGCCGACGCTGATGCATCGAATTCGATCGCGCTCCACCGACATTCGCTCCAATCCGGCGGTGAAATGATAAACGCTTTCGGAACTTAAGAAAACAACAGCTGCCACGTCCGCCTGCAAGCACCGGATGATAGCCTCCAGCGCCGAATCTCCCTCGTTTTGGAGCCGATACGCCGCCACCTGATCAACTTGTGCCCCCGCCTGTCGCAAAGGAGCTATGACCTCATCCGACACACCCTCACCACACGGATACAACATCATCTTGTCATTGAGATTTTCCCGACTCTGAAGGTTTTCGCACAAATGCTTCCAATCATAAGGGTCCGCCGTCAAATGAACCGGAATCTGACGAGCATTGAGTCGGCGTACCGTGGCGGGATCATTCGTGGCGAGGCGAGTCTGCGCCATCGCGCCGGGTGCATCTTTGCCGAGCTCCGCCAACACCGCATCCGTGGCATAAACGCTTCCAAACAGCACCCAGTCATAGTTCTCCAGGAATGACACGCTTTCACGAAGCAGGTGAAGATCGTCGGGCGGGAATCCACGAACTCCCGAAAAGTCAATCACCTCGGCGCCCAAAGAACCCAGCCGGTCCCACAATTCAGGGACTTGAGCCCGTGGGCGGGTGAGGATGATGCGTCGTCCCGAGAGCAAAGACGTTGTGTCCGACATGACGTTCCTTATACACCGAGTCGGGCGGCAAGATGGTCGATGGTTTTGGTCTGGGCGAGGAGGAAATCTTTGGTAGCGCGAACCCCGGCGGCAAGCGATTCACGCCCGTCTTCGGTGGCGTAAAGCCCTTCAACCATTTTGAGCACACGAGACGTGGCCAGTGCGTTGATGGTACCCTGAACGGCGGAGTGCAGCGCATCCAGATAAGGGCGCAGGTCCTGGTGCAGCCCGTCGCGGTAGTGCTCGATGAACCGCTGGGCGGATTCCAGATTGTAGGTCACGAAGCGTGCCATCTGATAGTGGCCGTTGGCCTGGCTTGAGTTCGACGACGAGGGTTCCTGCGTCAACCATTCCAGCCAGCGTTGACAAGCAGCGGCTCCCGTGACAATACCGAACGGCCGTTCAATCCGGTCGTTCAGAATGCAACGGATGTTCCGAACGCAAAACCGAAGCAATTCATCGTTGGCGGGTTGTCGCGGGTGCATCTCCTCCACCAGGTAGAATCGGTGAGGAGGCGAAGCCAAGGGAACCGTCTGACCGTGCGACCACATCGTCGATCCACCCAAACCCAGTTCCGAAGGATGCTCGGTAGTAACGATGCCCCAGAGGTATTCACGGTAATCCGGCCAACCCCGCCAGACCAGAACCGGATGGTTGTGCGCAAGGCACACCTGAATTCTCGGCTTGATCTGCTGCTGGAAATAATCGAATCCTTCGGGCGTGTTGGGGACTACCGCCGTCGGCCAGGGAGGCCCCAGCGGACTGATTTTCACACCGAACAATGCGCCGGTTTCGATCAGGAACGCGTCTCGCCCAAACGTCATCCACCACGACAAGTCGGCGGCTTCCTCGCGGGGGGCCGACACCATGAACGATAACCCCAACGCCGTGTTGATCGTGCGATAATGCCATTCCACTCCCTGCCAACGAGCAATCGCCTGAAGCGAAAGCGTTAAGGATTCCCAGCTGTTTTCAAGGTCGCGGATGACGATCTGATCAAGCGGCATGATAAATGGATATTACTGGTTTGACGGATGCACCGCAAGGGATCGAACGGATTATGGGACTGCAGGAAAGTTACTCCAACTCGAAGTGTCTCAAACCGCAAGGAGCCGCAGGCTTTAGCCTGCGCGTCCCTCTGCGAATGTGCCGGCGCATAATTTCTAATAACTTCACGCCGTGAATCGCTCGATGAATGAGGACAGAACCGTTCTGAGCAACTTTGTCGTCATTCACACGACACGGATTTCGTTATTCAACCGGAGCAAAAGGATATGGCGCTGCAGGAAACATTATCCACTTCGTTCATTTATTCTGATTTGGCGGAAGAGGACCCAACCTTTGCCGAGATCGTGGATATATTCGTCCACGGTCTGCCTCGGCGACTGGAGGACATGCAGCAGTCCCTCTCGCAGCGTGATTATGATGCCCTTCGTCGTCAGGCGCACCAGCTCAAAGGGAGCGGCGGAGGCCACGGCTATCCCATTTTGAGCGAACAAGCCGCCGCCCTCGAAAAACTCGTGCTCAACCAGGCCCTGTCGGACATCCAAAAGCAAATTGATGAAATCACCGAATTGATCACCCGCATCCGGGTTGCACCGCCCACCCCATGACGCACTATTGCACAACTCTTAACAGAGCCGCGACCGTGAGGGAGCGGAAGACAAACAGGTTGGTCATCGAGGACCGCTTCCTGACGGGCGCGGCTCTGCCGAACTGCAATCATCCTCTGTCGAGTTTTGCAATAGTGCTTAACGCCCGTCAGCGGCCGCCGGTGGTGTGAAGTTCGAGTTTTCCGACCAAGTCCATCCAGCGAGTCATCCCCCTTTGGGCGAGGTAGGATTTCAATCCATCCAGAATTTCGAGAGGGGCGTCGGGGTTGGCAAAAAGTGCCGTACCGACGGCGATGGCGCTCGCGCCGGCCAGAGCCAGTTGAACGGCGTCTCGCCAATCGCGAACCCCGCCCATTCCGATGATCGGCACGTTGGCATGCTTCGCCACACGGGAATAAACCTGATGAACCAGATGAACCGCCAAAGGCAAAATGGCGGGTCCGCTGAGTCCGCCGGAATTGTTGGCCAGCATGGGTCGCCATGTGTTCACGTCGATGACCATTCCGGAAAACGTGTTGATCATCGACAACACGTCGGCGCCGCCGTCGATCGCCGCTTGCGCCGGTTCGCAAATATCCGTCACGTTGGGCGACAATTTGACGATCAGTTTCGCGCGGCGCACCACTTCCCGAACCCGCTGAACCAACTCGTTGAGCATCCGGGGTTGCGTGCCGAATTGCAGTCCGTCGGCGACGTTCGGACACGAAACGTTCAACTCCAGTCCGGCGATTTCGCGGATCGGATCGAGTCGCGCGCACACCGCGAGATAGTCGTCGATGGTGTGGCCGGCGACGTTGACGATGACCGGAACACCCAGTTGAGGCAACTCAGGAACTTTTTCAGCGATGAAGCGTTCCAAGCCGATGTTGGCGAGTCCGATGGCGTTGAGCATTCCCGACGAAGTTTCGACGATTCGCTCCGGCGGATTGCCTTTCCGGGGGGTGAGGGTGATGCTTTTGGTGGTGAAGGCGCCGAGGCGGGACAAATCGGTATAAGGGGCGTATTCGAGGCTGTAACCGGAGGTTCCCGAAGCCGTCATCGTCGGATTGGCAAGCACCAGACCCGCCAGATCCACCGACATATCAATTGGGTTGGGATTCGACACGTTCATCGCTCGCGCTGAACATTGGGATCGTTTGGGGTTATAATGATCACCGGTACGAGCATCCCGATTACCGACGCGATTGTCAAGCAACGATGCCCTGCCTGCCCCATTACCCCTCTCCCCTGGAGGGGAGAGGGCAGGGTGAGGGGAGAGCATGAGATTTTGACCCTCCCCCAACCCCTCCTCACCTCAGCGAGTCGCCGTGGCGACCTGACAGGGAGGGGTGGTATTTAGGACAGGTTCTTAGCCGACAAAGGACGAACGATATGGCCAAATCGCCTGAACGAATCGCCGTGTTTCCCGGTGCGTTTGATCCGCTGTCTTATGGACACCTCGACATCATCCGCCGGGGGGCGCGTTTGTTCGACCGCCTGATCGTCGGGGTCGGTCGCAATCCTGAAAAACAGTTGATTTTCACTGCCGAGGAACGCGTCGAAATGATCCGGCAGCAGATTCACGATTTGCCCAACGTCGAGGTGCGCACCTACGAGGGACTCACGATCGAGTTTGTTCAGTTGATCGGGGCGCACGTCGTCATTCGTGGTATTCGCGACACCGTCGATTTGCGAACGGAACTCCAAACCGCCAGCGCCAACCTCATCGTCGGCGACATCGAAACCGTGTTTCTGCTCACCACCGACCAGCACGCCCTGACCAGCAGCACGCTGATTCGACAGATCGTCGAACTCAGCGATCAGGATCACTCCGGCATCAATCGCCTCGTGCCTGCGGAAGTCCTCGCCAAACTCCGTCAAAAACTCCACAAACGATGATCCGGGTCCGGAATGACCCCCCGTCAACAAAACGGACCCCCGATCCGAGGATCAGGGGTCCGTTGTAAAACTTCCTCAGGCCGTACGATTACGCACCGCAATCTTCCGGGCACGAACCGACTTCGTAATCCGAGTCGCACGTTCCGTCACCGCAGCACAACCAGGAGTACTGACAGGCCCCGTCAACACATTCGGCCAGAATGCAGTCATTGCCGCCCGTATCGCAACTTGCAACTGTCGAGCAGTTTTCGATGCAATCGGTATCGTCGGTCGGACATCCCGGATCGCAGAACGTGTCTCCTTCGCAACAATAGGAGAGCACGGAGCACACGTCGGCGTTGGTGCAGTCCGAATCCAACACACCCGATTCCAGCGAGATGCACGTGGTGTTGCATGTTCCGTCGGTGGAACAATCCGATGGCGACTCCCCGCAATCCGGATCGGGATCCGGAACACAACCCTCGATGCACATACCGTCCGAAACGCAGCTGGTGCAATCGACATCGGACGTCGGACAGTATGGATCGTCGCACCATCCATCACCCGGGCAACACCAGTAATAATCCGTCAATACGCAAACGTCGTCATTGGTACAATCCGAATCGGGAATGCCGTTGTAGAGGCAATCGATGTTGCAGAACGCGTCCTGCACACACTCGTCGGTTCCGCAATCGGGATCGGGTTCCGGGCAGAAATCGCAATACCCGTCACCGGCACAGCAGTAACCCGTGTTCATGCACATTTCATCGTTGCTTCCACCGCAATCCGAATCAGGTTTCGGGCAATCTTCATCGCACCATCCGTCGTCCGGACAGCAATAGCCGGTGTCGGCACAGATTTGCTCGTTGGTTCCGGGGCCTTCACCGCAATCGGGATCGGGCGTCGGACAACCCTCGTCGCAATAGTAGTCACCTACGCAACAGAATCCGGCTTCGGCACAGATATCTTCATTCGTTCCACAATCCTCGTCCGGAGTGGGGCAGCCGAAATCGCAGATTCCGTCGCCGGCACAGCAGTAACCCGTGTTCGTACACATTTCATCGTTGCTGCCGCCGGAAACCTCGCAATCCGAATCGGGTTCCGGACAACTGCTCCCGTCGGGAAGAACGGTGTCACAATAGGAATCGCCCGGACAGCAGTAGCCGGTCGCCCAGCAAATCTCGTCGTTTGCACTGCCGGTGCTGTAGCAATCGACGTCCTCCGGCCAACAGTTGCTCACGCAGATTCCGTCCTGACCGCACAGATCGCAATCCGAATCATACGATCCGTCCTCGCAGAAGTCTTCGCACCAGTAATCACCTTCCACGCACGCCCCGCCTTCTCCCATGACCTCAATCCAGAAGTAGGCGGTCGTGTAATTCACGCCGTCACCGACGCCAAGACCCACCAGGATCGAACCCGGAACACCGGCTTCCAGCTCCGTGCTGCGATCACGCGGTGAACGAAGTGTCACGTCCCCGGATCCTTCTTCGATGAACCACTCGTATGTCAGGTCACCCTGCGCCCCAATCACGAACGAATCGAGCAGTACCGGCTGACCCACGTTGATCACAAACGGACCCAGAATCGCGGCATAGAGTCCGCCTTCGGATCCGAACACCGGAACCGGACGGGTGGTTTGAGCGAACCGACCGGCATCATCCACAACCACCACGCCCACCGTGATGATTCCCTCGCCATAAGCAGCCAGCGTGGGAGTGGCTGAATAAGCGAACATGGCTGTCTCGGTGTCCCAAATGTCGCCTGGCCCGTCCACGATGCCCCAACCGAAATACACGTTGCCGACCGCGCCAAAAACCTCTGCCGAGATCATCCGCGACTCGTCCACACCGAAATACTCCGGATCGCCGATGTTGATCTTGACGACAAAATCGCCTTCCACTTTGTTGCCGTTTTCATCGACGACATCTGACTGAGTCGCTCCGGAAACATCGCAACCGGTTCCCATTCCATCGCCGACCACGATCATCATCGTATCACTGATATCCCCGACGGCTCCCGTCGCATCCGTTACCCATACCTGAACCGGGTACTGACAGTTCGCCGGATACGTAATCGTGACCGACGTATCAGTGCTGGTGGAACCCTCGCCGAGACTCCAGAAATAAGTCGCATCCGAAGGTAAATCTTGTCCCACAGCGGTGAACGTGACAGAATCACCTACATCCGGTGTCGGGTTGGTCACGGAAATCAAAACGCGACCGCTTCCCAGAATGACTTCCACGTCATCGGTGGCGGTGTTTCCGGCTTCATCCGTTGCCGTGATCGTAAAAATCAATGTTCCCTGTGTGATCGTCGCATCCGCAATCGCGGCGTTACCGGGTAATCCGGTCAGCAGGGTGTTCGGCCCGTCCGTTTGTTCCCATGTTCCTGAGGCATTTCCCGTCCCGCCGAAAATCTCCGCCGTCAGCACGATCGTCGTCCCACCTCCAGCCGCTTCACGGGTCGTCGCGTATCCCACGACTGTCAGCGTAACAGCTTCAGGGGTATCGGAAACATCGTCATTGACGATTTCCTCAACCGGCATCTCCTCTGCTTCCGTTTCCGGACACAAATCGACCGCCGATCGGACCGCATTGCGAACGGTTCCCGTGCAGAACGACGGTTCGTTTTCGCTGCCGTCGCAGGATTCATCGAACGACCGCGTCACGTTGCGGAAACTTTCCAGTTGACCGCCCGACCCGCACATGTCGGTCAGGCTTCGTGTTTCCACCAGCGGTCTGCGGGCGCCCGCCGTCTGGCGATTGACCGTCAGATTTCCCGCTGCTTTCGGCGTACCGTTGCTGTCGTTGAGCTGCACACGAGTCCGACCCTCCACGCCCTGACTGAACGTGGCTGTGTCGCCGTCGCTCCCGCGAACCGCTACCAAATCACCGTTCCCGTTGAACAGAAATACCCCTTTGTTGCTGATCGCGACCTGCTTGAGTTCGTCGGGATTGTTCGCATCGGAATAAATTCCATATTGGTTGCAGTCGTTGCCGCTGTTGCTGACAGCGGTTCCCACCAGATCTCCCGAACCGGGGGCATACGCCACCTGTCCGTTCAGAGTGTTGCAGTTGTTGGCGTCAAACGAATTGCCGCCGGTCCCGCCTCCTCCGCAACCGTACAGAATCACGATGGTACAACACAACAAGGCTGACCCCAGCCTTCGTCCGGTCCACAAGGTCTTGTTCATTCGACATTCTCCTGAGAAAAACGGGGTTGATATTCGTTCGATTCTGCAATCACTCCGGTCCCACGACCAGAGGTGCATTAAGGACACACCAATTCCATGAAAAAAATTCGTGAAGAGTCTCAGGTCAAACGATCTCTGAGCTCCGAGACGCAGTTGCGCTCAATCGCACAGCGTTCCATTCCGTCACGCGCCAATCTCAACCTCACAGCCATGCAGCAAAGATTTGAATCTGGGCCGATAGTTATCCCCGCTTTTTGCCAGAAGTTCAAGGGCAATCACCCACCAATCGACAACATTTCCAAAACTCCTTGACGCACAACCAGATAAAAATCATCAATTATTGAACTACGCCCCCAGGTGGTCGCGCGTCGGAGGAAATGCGATCATCCTCAAAATTCGGAACGTGGCAGTGCTTTGTCTCAACCTGCGTTTTTCCAGATGAATTCTTCATTCTCAATTCTCCATTTCCCTTGTTGTCCTTGCATTTCCGTCGCTTAATTTCTATGCTGGATGGCCGTAAAATGACCGTTTGTGGAGCGGAAGGAGCGATCTGTGCCGAAATCACCCAATGCACCGGTACTTCTGGAACTGATCCAGCGCCACCCTGTGCAGCAACCAGCCTCTTGTTGTCCATCTGAACCCTCGGTTCCAGCCGCGTCCTCGGAACCGAATCAGGAATCGAACGCTTCCGCTGAAATTTCCGCCCCGTCCACCACGGAATCACACTCCGTCTCCACCCCAACGGCTGAATCGGAACCGGCGATTCCGATCAAACCGGAAGACCACCGAATTCATTTTTCGATCAGTCGGGGGCATTTGGCGTTGGGAGCCGCTACCCTTCTGATAGCCTTTGTGGCTGTTTACAAAATCGGCCGACACGCGGGATTTTTGGCAGGACAGACCTCAACCTCTGCCGATCAAGCCCAACCCGTGGATGAATCGATTCAAACCGCTCGCAAGCAAGCCCCACAACCTCAGGTCCTGGAGGGTCTCTCGGATGTCAACCACAGCGTCAAGGCGGACGAAGCCCGCGCCGAATCGGCTCGCATCGAACCGACCGCCGGTTGGATCAAGGGGTTGAATTATCTCTGGGTCGATACGTTCAATTCTGAAACAGACGCCGTCAAGGCGCAGGACTTTCTCCGTCAGCATGAAATTGAAGCGTCCGTCGTTCAAACCGAGAGTATGCGAACCGGCGGAAAGTGTGTGCTCGTCGTCAATCGCGGTTATGATTATCGTATTCCCGAACATAAACAAGCCTGCGAACGGCAGGTCGCTCAGGTCAAGGAAATCGGCAAGGAATATCTCAAAGCGGGCGGTCGATATCAGTTCAATTGTCTGATCAAAAAACTGACCGCCGACCATTGGTAGAGGAGTTTTGCAAATGTCGTTGGATAAATCACTGAAAACAGGCGGCGCGTTGGCCAAGCATCATAACGTTTTGTCGCGCGCGGCACGCATTGCAAGAATGCAGGAAGAGGGAAACTGGAAAGACGACCAGAATCCCTTCGGGTTGTTGAAGTTGGCGAATCGAAAAGCCAAAGTCGGCGGCAAGGCCAAGAAAACCGCCGAAACTGCCGCTGCTCCCGGCGCCGAAACGGCGCCCACCTCAGGAACCGGCACTGCTCCGACCGCCCCTGCCGCCACGACCCCGGCACCCAAAGACAAACCCGGAAAGGACAAGGGCGGAAAAAAAGAAAAAGGAAAAGGCAAGGATAGAAAATAGCGTTTGATGGCTTTTCGTCGTACTCCCAGGATGTACTGAAACGCAAGAACGGAGAATCCAGTGGATTCATCCAAAATCGCACGACAGATGATTCGCAGGCCAAGCATTTCGGTGCTTACACCCTCAATCGTTTTGTGGGTGTTTTCGGGGATGGGGTTTTCTCTGCTTGGGTATGGGGATGACGGCGACAAACCGAAATCGCAAGACCTCGCGAATCCCCCGGATTCAACTACCTACGCGATCGAGATGGAACGCTGCAGAGCCGAACGACCACGGCATTTTACCGAGGATGACAGTTTGGGGCTGACTCTACTCTCGGGCAAGAGCGCGACGGATAAGCTCGTCCGAAAAGGTACGCTCACGCTCGAAGGGCACGATTACGTCTTCTATCTGCCGAAACTCTACCCCAAATACGAAAAATACAGCAGCTACCGCATCGAAAATACAAGCGATCACGGGGACAACACATTCCGCAACAACAGTACCTTGCTCTCCGTCGATCAAAACGGCGATGGGGCGCTGACGGACGATGAAAACTGGTTTGCGAATCTTCCCATCCGCCTCGGCGATCAGATGTTCACGATCACCTCAATCGCCGAAGACGGAAGCCGAATCGAGATCAAATACGCGAATCTTCCTTTGACCGGTCTGGTGGTCGGACGCAAGTGCCCGCCGTTTTCCTATACCACAAAAGACGGTCAGTTGATTACTCAGGATACCTACAAGGGCAAGGCTTTTCTGCTGGATATCTGGAGCGTCACCTGACACAATTGCATTGAAGAATTCCCCCTGGTTCAGGGGGTGCAAAAAAGATACGGTCGCGACAAACTCGAAGTTCTTCCGGTGAGCGTTGACGGGGGAGAGGGAGAAATGTCTCCGGAACGATACCAATCCAAATCCAAAACCATCTTTGATAAATTAGATATTGATTGGCCAGCCGTTCTCGACCCCGATGGTTGGGACGGTGTCATGCATAAGTTCAACTTCACGTGGTTTGGCCTAGTAGTGGTTGACACCGAGGGTGTTGTTCGGGGTATTGGCGTCCATGGGGAACAACTTTCCAAACTAATGCAACAAATCTACCCCGACCATCAATGAGCGGACCTGAACGAGTTTGCTCCCCACGAAGTACCTCTCCTGTGGGTTTGAAGAGGTGGGGGTTGGTGAGACGTCAATCGTGAGAGGGGGCATTATGCGGAGCTTATTGGCGATCCTGATCCTCGCGTGTATCACAATCGTAAGCGGATGTGCCACGGGGCCGTCGGCCGGAGGAAGTCAGCGCAGCAGTCTTGGCAACCCATCCCCGGCCCCTCCAGCCACGCAGTCCGCGCCTCCAGTCGCAACGACGTCGCAAAATTCGGTCCCGGGACTGACGTTCAAATTGGCGACCGGCGAGATGGTATTCGTTCCCGATTCCCTGCCGCCCAGCGCCATGGTTTTCGATCTCGTAGTGCATTTCCACGGCGCACCCGACGTGGTGCAGCGCGAGTTTGCGGCAGCGGGATTGCGGGCCGTTTTGGTGACGGTGAATTACGGCGGACTTTCCGGTTCCTACGAGCGGCCGTTCAACGACCCTCAGCGGTTTCGCACGCTCCTGGACGATACGCTTGCCGAGTTGAAATCGCGGCAGCGTGTGGCGGAAACCGCCCAACGACGGCGGTTGTGTGTTTCTTCATTCAGTGCCGGCTTTGGCGCCGTCCGAGCTTTGCTCAAGGTACCCGATTACTTCGCATTGATCGACGGACTCTACCTAGCTGATACGGTGTACGCGGGATACGTGGAAGAGGACGGTCAGCACCGGGTCAATCCGGAAGACATGACGGACTTCCGCCGGTTCGCAGCCGAAGCCGTCGCGGGACGAAAAACGATGATCATCACGCACTCCTATCTGGAACCCGGTACGTACGCCGGAACCCACGAAACAGCCGACGACCTGATCGCGTTTGTCCAGGCGAAGCGGCAGCCGGTGGACGAACCGGGGCCCGCCGCAATGCACATCATCTCCCGTGTCGATCAGGGCAATTTCTTTGTGCGCGGCTGCGATGGAAAGACCGGCGAGGACCACCTCGCGCACCTGCGAAACATGCGATTCTGGTATGGAATGCTGCCGGTCGAGCAAAGTCGGTGACATCACTTCAGATAACGGGATTGCGATGGGGTGGCACTGACCTACCCCCGAATCAAAGGGAAATCCTCACTGCTTTTCTTCAAAGACCAACACCTTCTTTGATCACAAATCCCCATCATTGACCCCTTCCCTCGAACCTCGCTTCACTCCGTTTCCTGATGGGCATTTTCAAACTGAATCTGCGTTGAGATTGTCGATCCATCTCCCGACCCGGCTTGCCGTTTGGCGAAAGTCGCGAACAAATGCATCAACTTCACCAACCAGTTTTTTCCCGTTTTTCTCTTTTCACTTCCGCCTTCATCATTTCTCCTTCCGCCCATACAAAACTACCAAACGAACTCATCGTCCCACCGACGAGTCGGATTGAAAGGATCACTGGAATCAACATAATTTGTTTTGGAACAAGGAGTTATATCGAGTGTGGTTACAAAATTAAGAAACCCACGATCCATCAGAGCCCCCCGCGCCAGCGGGGGGTCAAAATTTCTGTACGAAGAAATCAGACCCTCCGTACTGGAAACCGTGATGGGTGAGCACGAAAATCACGAAAAGTTATTGCGGTTCGAACCCGCAGGTGCTCGATCACACTACTGGGACACGACTACACGGATGAAACAATCGAAACGTATGTCGATTCAAAATGCTCAAACCCACCATTACCAAATTGGTGTCGTCAGTCTGTCCCTCACTTCAGATATCCCTGAAGCCCTGCGCGACTACGACCTGCTCTACGATACGTACCGCGTGGCACACGAACCGCATGATTCTTATCGCATTGAGGTGGTATGTCGGCGACCCAAACCGTGGTCCCGATCCCAATTCGTCATCCGAACCAACAAGGAAGATCGTGTGGCGGGAACTGCACTAACGACGGTGCTCCCGGAAATCGAAGCCGCCCTCGCACAACATCTCCTCGTCGATCGAACGGAATTCCTCGCCATTCATGCCGGCATCATGTCCTGCCGCAATCAGGGAATCATGCTGCCGGCCTGTTCGGGAATCGGAAAATCGACTTTGTGCGCGATGTTGCTTTTGCGAGGCTGGCAATATCTGTCGGACGAACACTGCCTGATCCATCCCCAAACCCTGCACGTTCACCCCTATCCGAGAGCGCTGTCCGTTAAGGAATCCGGAATGGACCGGCTCGCACAACTCGGATTCCACGTCCTTCGCGGAGATGGCTTCAATTACCGATCCCGAAAACAGCTCGGCTACGTCAAAGTCTCGGACGTCCGCCCCGATGCCGTGGGATCCGCCTGCCCGATCCGATGGCAAATGTTCTTGTTTCGCGCCAAAGAACCGACCCCAAAGGCCACCCCGCTTTCAGCGGCGGAGGCGTTCATGTTCACCTATGGTTACGGCATGAACACGCTTCCCCACCATCACCGCGGCGTCGAAGCGTTGCTCACCGTTGTACGCCAGGCCCACGCCTTCCGCCTGGACTTGGGCGATCTCGAAGAAAGCGTATCGATGCTTGAATCTCTCGTGACCGAAACGCCGTTAACCAACATTCCCCAGAGTCACTCATGATGACGCAAGTTCCCGCCAACCCGAAACCTCCCATTGCATTGCGATCCGCTCGCGGTGCCCGACCTGGCGAATCCGCTTGCTTCTCGTTTCAGGCAGCTTTGGCGAATGTACTCGCCCGAACTTGCTGTCCGCCAATGACTTTCGCAGATGCCATTCCCGTCTCTCAGATTCCAGACCTCGTTTCCGCCACCCAAAAAGCCGATGTCGAAGGCCTGTTTATGGCGGCCTGCGAACTCGCGCAAATCCCGCTCGACGACGAACAACGAATTCGCCTCCGGCAACGCGCTACCCGTCACGCCGCCGTCAACATTCACGCGTTCCATGCCTTCGAACTTGTAGCCACGGCATTGAATGAATCCGAAATTCCCTATCTGCTGCTCAAGGGCGCCGCGCTGAACCTGACGATTTACCCGCGCCCCGACCTCCGTCCGATCACCGATATTGATTTCCTGATTCACCCTTCGGATGCTCAACGCGTCGATGTCCTGCTGCGCCAAGCCGGTTGCATCCCCGGCCGCGATCTGGTCCGCGCCGATTTCTATCCAAAATTTCACTATGAAAAAGAATACTACCTGCCGGGAAATCAGCCATTCCGAATCGACGTCCACGTCCGACCGTTCCGACCACTTCGCTATTCCCGAATCATTCCACCCGATGCCTTTTGGGATCACGTCCGCCAATATCCTCTGGGAAATGTTGTGGTTCCTGTTCCGTCAACTGAAAATCTGCTGATTCACCTGGCGGCTCATTCCACGTTTCACGGTCATTCGCGATTGATCTGGTTGTACGATTTGCTTCGCCTGGTCCATGGTTCACAGGCGGCGCCGAACTGGAACGAAATCCGGGAAAAATCGCGCGACTGGAAACTCGCCTATTCGGTGCGTCAGGCGCTGCAGCGCGCCGGAGAACTCTTCGCCGACGAATCGCTGCTCCGGGCCGCCCGACTCGTGCGCGGGTCCGAGGACTGGCGGGATCGGTGGGTGGTATGGCAGACTCCGCGAGATTTCAAGCATCCGATTGCCCACGTGCTGACCAGCGCGATCACGACGCCGGGTTGGTGGTTTCGGTTGTCGTACCTGTGGGCGGTCGTGTGTCCCGATTCAGCCCATATGGGCGAGATTTACCATCGAAGGCATTGGGGCTGGTTGTGGACGGCGCACGTTTGGCGGATATTGCGATTGACGGTGCGACCCTTCCGGCGGTTGTTTCGCGCCAAGACACGATGATCCACTCGCCGATTGCAACTCCTCCTCACTTGGATTATCGTAGTGGTGTGGTTGTGGAAAGAGACTCGTTCTTTCCAATTTCCAGCGGGGACGTAGCTCAGTTGGGAGAGCGACGCGTTCGCAATGCGTAGGTCGAGGGTTCGACTCCCTTCGTCTCCAGTCGGTTTCATTTGTTTCCGTAATCCGGTATTCGCGCGGCATTCGATCGTCAACTCCAATCGATTCCGAATCACCACCGGCCGAACCATGAGTGTCGGCTTCGTCGGGAAGTTCCTCATGCAACTCAATTCACTTGACTGGATGATTGTCCTGGTAAGCATCGCGGTTGGTTTCGCACCGGCGATTTTCTTTGCGCGTCGTGCGAGCAGGGGAACCAGCGAATTCTTCGCTTCGGGTCGGGCGGCGCCGTGGTGGCTGATCGGGACTTCGATGGTGGCGACCACGTTCAGCACCGACACGCCCAATCTGGTGACCGATCTGGTTCGTACGCACGGAGTCGCCCAGAACTGGGTGTGGTGGTCGTTCCTGCTGACGGGGATGATGACGGTGTTTTTCTATGCGCGCTTGTGGCGCCGATCGGGGGTGTTGACCGATCTGGAGTTTTATGAGTTGCGTTATTCGGGTCGATCGGCAGCGTTCGTTCGCGGTTTTCGGGCGATTTATCTGGGTTTGTTTTTCAACTGCGTGATCATGGCGTCGGTGACGCTGGCGGCGGCGAAAATCGCCAACGTCATGCTTGGATGGGACCGGACGCACACGGTGATCATTTGTTCGCTTTTGTGCGTCGGGTTTGCGGTGCTTTCGGGTTTGTGGGGCGTGCTGGCGACGGATTTGATTCAGTTTGTCATCGCGATGACCGGTGTGATCGCCGCCGCCTACTATTCTCTGCAGCAACCGCAGGTGGGGGGATTGCACGGTCTGCTCACTCAGATCAGTCCGAAGACGCTGTCGGTGCTTCCGGATTTTCACGATCGGGAACTGGTGCTGTCGCTGCTGGTCATTCCGCTGGCGGTTCAGTGGTGGTCCACGTGGTATCCGGGGGCGGAACCGGGAGGGGGAAGTTACATCGCTCAGAGGATGCTGGCGGCGCGATCAGAAAAAGATGCGCTGGGGGGGACGTTGTGGTTCAACCTCGCCCATTATGCCCTGCGGCCCTGGCCGTGGATCATCGTGGCGCTGTGTTCGATGCTGGTCTATCCGACGCTGGCGGATATCAAGCACGCGTTGCCGCACGTGAGCGACGATCTGATCGGTCACGATCTTGCGTACTCAGCCATGCTGACGCTGCTCCCGCACGGGTTGCTGGGATTGCTGGTGGCGGCGTTGTTGGCGGCCTACATCTCGACGATGTCCACGCACTTGAACTGGGGCTGCTCGTATATCGTTCATGATTTCTACCGACGGTTCATTCGTCCAGACGCCTCGGAGCGGCATTACATTTGGGTTTCCCGGTTGACCACGGTGGCGCTCATGGGATTGGCGGCGGTATTGATGTTTGCGATGACGACCGCGAAGGCGGCGTTTGAACTCATGCTTTCGATCGGCGCCGGAACGGGCCTGATTTACCTGCTGCGATGGTATTGGTGGCGGATCAATGCGTGGGGCGAAATCGCCGCGATGATCGTTTCCTTTTTGATCGCCGCCGTGCTCTTTGTGATGAAATTGAACGGCGTGGAGATTCCTACTCATTATGCACTGGTGGGTTCGGTGGTCGTTACAACATCGGCGTGGGTCATCGTGATGTGGTGTACGCCGCCGGTGGATCGGCAGACTTTGATTCGGTTTTATGAGCGGGTGCGCCCGGCGGGGCCGGGTTGGAACGAGATTCGGCAATCCGTGCGAACGACCGGTTCTCCTGACAGTCTGCCATTGGGGTTGTTGGGGATGAGTCTGGGATGCGTGGTCGTGTATTCCGCTTTGTTCGGAGCCGGAAGTTTTCTTTACGGCCACATCGGCACCGGTGTCGTGTGGACAATATTGTTTGTCGTGAGCGGCGCCGGATTGGCGCGGCTTTTGTCGGCGATCTGGAAACGCGCGACGCCATGAATCACCGTTGCGATGAATGAGTTGGAGGGGGAAGGAGGGTCCAGTGAATCGCAGACGAATCATCCTTTTGTGTTTGATCGGAATGTCCTGGGGCGCGTCTCGCGTTGGGGCGGCATCGACCGGTGAACCGGCGATCATGCCGCGTCCGGCGGAGATCACCGCTCAGTCCGATTTCTTCTGTTTCCCGAAAAATCCAATCATTCGATTTGCTCCGGGTGCCGGCGGGGTCCGCGAAGTTGCTGAATATCTCTCCGATTTGCTGCGACGGGATTTCGGCTGCACTGTGGACGTCGGCGAGGCTAAGGACGAAATCAAGTTTCAGCCGCGAGAGATTCGCTTCACGATCGTTTCGGAAAATTCATCGCCGGGGCCCGAAGGTTATTCGCTGAACGTCGCACCCGACTTGATTCAGATCAGCGCTGCGACGTCCAAAGGTCTTTTCTATGGGGTTCAAACGCTGCGCCAATTGCTGATGACGCCGGTGGAAGCGACGGCAGAGAAGATACCTTCAGTTTCCGGTGAAAAACCGCAGGAAGTCCTATGCCAAATTCCGTGTT
>CAIVHJ010000455.1 GCA_903905665.1 uncultured Phycisphaerales bacterium | reverse complement strand
TTTTCATCAACTGGTCGAGCCCAAGCGTTGGAAGTTTCTCTATCGCAAAATCGGGGCGCAAAACCTCTTCCTTAAGTTCACGATTTATCTTTACGTCCTTCTGTTCCGTAATGCTTAGCGCGTAGCCAGAATATATCTCCTTCCTGTATACAAAGCCGGTTTCGGGGTCAATCCAAAGTCGTATCCACGAATGATCCTTATCATGTTCAGCAAAGCTGATTGTTTCGACCCCATGCAGTAGTTCATTGTCAAGCAAGTAAACTTGCTGTTCCTGCTTCGGCGGATGTTCGACAAGGAAAGCGCTGATAATACTCTGGGCTTCCTCAGGAGGCGCCTTGGCGGCATCTGTTCCAAAACGGTAATACATATTGCCGGTGTTGGCATTCAAGAATGTCAGGCAAGTCAACTCATTTGTGCCGGAAACCTTGATTGTGGTCTCGAGGCGGCCCAATCCCAGCGAGCGCGATAACTGATACCGCACAGTAACTTCGTCGATCGTCTTGCCCAAAAGCAATGTCCTTTGTACTTGGACACCTTCCTGCTCCTTAATATTCTTCCGTTGCGCAGCCAAATTGTTAAAAAAACTCTGTGCATCCTCCGCGGCAACAACCCCAACCCCCAGCCACAAGAGGCACGCGCCAAAGAGAGGTATCAAAAGGGAGAACAGACCTACGCCCGGAACCGGGTTGTCAACAGGTCGTAGCTTGGGCCGCAATCGCAATAGAAGTCTATTCATAGTTCCTTCCGATCTCACGTACCTGGGCAGCTGAGCAAACAAATGCCCTTTATAAACCAACAACTTGTCACACAAGCAGGATGATCTTGGCATTCATCATCATTCAGGCAACAAAACAGTTCGTCTGTACAATTGCGAATGCGAACGCTGGCGGACTTGGTCACTGGTGCATCGCCGCATTCAGACGTCCACGTGTACTCATAGGAAATCACTTTCCAAGGGCAGTCAGTGAGTGTGCGTTGGACAGGTCCGGTCCGAGTCACAGTACCAGGCACATTTTCATCATGGTCATGTACACATTCACAAGTTTCGCAGTCGAACTTATAATACTTCATAATATCATACGGATCAGATCCAGCCGTGGCAGTAATCTCGTAGCTCACGCCGGAACAAAAGTCGTCCCAACCACCCATCACTTCTGCTCCGTTAACAAGAACCTTCGTGTCGGTAATTCCCGCGCCTGCAACACACTCTGGCGGACAGCTTACCGGCGGGCATTTGTCAACCCAACTGCAACTGTTACAATCCCATTTCTTGCAAGGCGGTGGCGAACCGGGATCCGGGCAGTTGTCCACGCAACCCCCGCCTTCGCAGTGTGTACACCCGGTGCAAAGGTTATTGCAGCAGGGGTCGTGGCACGGGTCGGTGCAATTGCTCACGCAGCCCCCGGCACCACAGTGGATGCAGGGGCCTACGCAAAGGTCATTGCAACAGGCGTCATGGCACGTGTCGTTGCAGTTGGGCACGCAACCCCCGCCTTCGCAGTGCGTGCACCCCGTGCAAGGCGGGTCGCAGGGCGGGTGGGTTTGAGCCAAGCAAGCGCCACAAACCCCAATCCGAAGATTATGGCGAGCCAAATCGCCGCTGTTTTCCGTTTCTGGCGTCTTTTTTGCGCTGCCACCATCGCCATCCTACTTGGTCTGTTGGTTCGGTTGCGAATTCATTTGGGGCGATGACCTGCGAATCTGCTCCAGAGCCATCCTTGCTATGTTTGCCACTTCGGAAACGTCATTGGTCGCTGCTTCCTCCAAGGCAGGAATCGCCGGTTCCGCCACCGAACCAATAAATCCCAAAGTCCAAGCACTCAACCTCCGAACAGTAGCGCTCTTGTCTTCCCTGAGGAGGCGTGCCAGATCGGGAACGGCCGGTGCAGCTCTATCCCTGAGTGAAAGGAACAAAGGCACTGCTTGGCGACGGGATTCATCGTCTCCATCTTTAAGAACGTTGAGAGCGTAAGGTATCGAGGCGGGGCCGATATCGACCATCGCCTGCACAGTTTTAAGTTTCTGGTGGGGATCACCGTTCCTGAGTTGATCCTCCAGTTTTGGAAGATCCTTCTCGCTCGGAGGCGGGGCATGAAGAGCCATCTGGTCGCTGAGAAGTTTGCCGTCCGCGTCCCATGAGGCCGAGCAATCAGTGCGCTCATTGATCCGTGCCCGAAAGGATTTGAGCCCGCCGTTTGGGTAAAAAGAAAGAGCGTCATGCAAATCGTGCCGGTATTCTACGATTTTCCCCTGCTTATCGAGCACTATGTCGTACTCCCTTTCGCGCTTCGTCTCTACATGAACCATTTTTGTGACATGACAAACGGCACCGGTCTCGTTTGGATAACCCAGAACAAAATCTCCGCCGCTGAACTCAATGGAAGCCAACCAGCCGCTAATATTGTGTCGTCTCTGTGACCTGCGCCCCTGAAACTGGACAGTTTTCAGAGTGAGTCTTGGCCGATAAAGTGGCGCGAGCCACAAGGAGCCAAG
>CAIVHJ010000454.1 GCA_903905665.1 uncultured Phycisphaerales bacterium | reverse complement strand
TGAATTTCCGGCCACGCGCGGGCTAAAGCCACGCGGCTCCTTGATTCCGCTCTTACTTTGACTACTCAAGCATCAATAAAGAGGGAAAGGAGAGAAAGGTAGCGGGATATTCCCCGACGAAGTGAGGCAGGGGTTCATTGAATCAGGTGGTGGCGCAGAGGGCGGGGCGGAGTTTGTTTGGTTGGTAATAGACGGCGCGGCAGTAATGTTGAGGGAGGAATCGCGGGTCGATATCGGAGAGCGATTCGGTGGAACCGACGAAGAGATAGCCGTCGGAAGTGAGTCGATCGGAGAGTCGGAGGAAGAGATCGCGTCGGGTGCGGGAATCAAAATAAATGGCGACGTTTCGACAGAAGATAATGTCGAAGGTACCGACGGCGGTGAGGGGTTGAAGAAGGTTGATTTTTCGGAAGGCGATGAGTCCGCGGAGATGATCTTTGGCGTGGAAGTTTTGACCGTCGCGGACGAAGCATTTGTCGAGGAGATTCATTTTCATGCCGCGCTGGATTTCATGTGCACCGTAGATGCCGAGACTGGCCTGGCGGACGGCGGCGTCGGAGATATCGGTGGCGAGGATTTGAATGTCCCAGCCAGTGAGGTTACCGATGAGTTCGTGGAGGATCATGGAGATGCTGTAGGGTTCCTGCCCGGTGCTGCAAGCGGCGGACCAGATGCGGATTCGTCGCGCGAAGGGGGTTTTGGATTTTGCGTCGATGAGTTCCGGCAGGACTTTGTGCTGGAGGACTTCGAAGGGTGAGGTGTCGCGGAAGAAGAGGGTTTCGTTGGTGGTGATGGCGTCGATGATTTTTTCGCGGAGGCCGGGGTTGTTTTCATATCGTGCTTTGTAATAGAGTTCGCTGAAGGACTGACATCCGGATTCACGTGCGACGGAGCCGAGGCGGGATTCGATCAGGTAGCCCTTTCCCGAATCGAGGACGATCCCGCAGAGGTCGTTGACGAGTCGCGCGATGGATTGCAATTCTTCCGGGGTGACTTTCATGGTTCGATTTTTTCCCCTCGGACGAGACGTGAGATGTTTTGTGCGATTTGCCCCAGCGGTGAGATAACGTCGGCGAGTCCGTCGGCGATGGGTTTTTTGGGCATGCCGAAGACGACGCAGGTGGCTTCGTCCTGAGCGAGGACTTGGCCGTTGTTTCGTTTGATGAGATCGCAACCGGCGGCGCCGTCGCTTCCCATGCCGGTCATGATGACGCCGAGAGTTTTGGGGCCGTACGTTCGAACCGCCGAGCGAAAGAGATAATCGGCGGAGGGTTTGCAGCTGTTTTCCGGCGGGTCGTCGGTGATGCGGATCAGGACTTGGGAGGGTTGTTCGGCGTGACGGACGACTTTCATTTGTTTTCCGCCGGGGGCGATAAAGACGTGATTGGGAATGACTGGTTCGCCGTCCTGGCCTTCGGTGACGCGAAGATGGGCTTTGACGTCGAGGCTTTGGGCGAGAGAGCGGGTGAATTTTTCGGGCATGTGCTGAACGATGAGAACGGGGACGCCGAGATTGGCGGGAAGTTGAGGGATGACGTCGGCGAGTGCGCGGGGGCCGCCGGTGGAAACACCGATGACGACAACGGCAGGTTTTTCGGAGATTTGCCGGGCAAGTCGCGCCATGCGTCGCGCGACGCCGGCGGCGGGGACCAATGGCGGGATGAGTCGCGGGGCGTCGGAAGGGCTGGGTTGGTGGAGGATTTTTCGGACGCGTCGGGTCTGAATAAAGGCGGCGATTCGGCTCGTGAGTTGGTGCCGGAGATTTTCAGCATTGGCACGGGTATCTGACCCGGTGGGTTTGAGGACGAAATCGAAGGCGCCGAGTTTGAGGGCCTGGACGGTGGCCTGGGCGCCGTCGTCGGTGAAGGCGCTGAGCATGAGGACGCCGACGTTTTGAGCGGATTCGTGAATTTTTTTGAGCACGCCCAAGCCGTCCAGTTCGGGCATTTCGAGATCGAGTGTGATGAGGTCCACGCGAAGCTGGGCGATTTTTTCGAGGGCAATTTTTCCGTTGGCGGCTGACCCGACGACCCGGACGTTGGGAATTTTGGACAGGACGTCGGTGACGATTTTGCGATATACAATCGTGTCGTCCACAACCAGAATTCGAAGAGGTTCGTCGATCATAACCATTCCAAAGCGTCAACAGGTTTCAGAAAGTCGCGTTACAAACAGGAAAAACCGCTCGCTGAGAGCGGCGGTTCGATACGGGCACGGCATGCCGTGCCCCTACAGATTCTTCTGATTGTTGAGGCGATCAGTCATCGTCGGCGGTGAGGACGTGTTCGACGTTGAGGATC
>CAIVHJ010000453.1 GCA_903905665.1 uncultured Phycisphaerales bacterium | reverse complement strand
GTTGGGGAGGTGCGAGACTGGTCCCGCACCTCCCTTGTTTATTTCGAGGTTCTTGGTGCGTCGAGGACGCACCCTACCATGCTGACGAAAGATGCCTGCCAATGAAACGTGTAGTAATTGGCCGCTGGAACAATGTGGAAACAGGATACAATAATCTGGAAAGGCGATAGATATTCATGAAGAGCTCAATCCTGAATTTCGTGATATTAATACTGCTTTTGTTTTGGGGTCAATATCTCTGTGGCTGTGCATTTTGTAACACGCCCGTGGATTATTTTGAATTGACACAAGCGGCTGTTCAGTCTTCATATCATCAAAAATCTGAGGATGAGCAGGAGAAGATGGATCGCCTTCACGATCGCTGGTGGTCTTACATGATTGCTCTGAATCCCCGGTTGACCGGTCTGTATAAGTTCGGCTATAGAAGTGCGGAGGTGGATAACTTAATCATCAAATGGCCCATGAATCTCTGGGCCACGTGTCGCTTGGATGATCGCATCGCGGTACTGATCCATGATGGCGGAGAGGCCACATGCTCTAGAGAGTGTTTTATCCTCGAAACAGATTTGGAGGGTCGGCTTCAACGAATTTGGAGAACTCACACGGGAGGCATGGTGCATCTTGAATCTGCGACTATGGTATATCAGAAGATTCAAGAAGAAGGATCATTTTCTTATTTATTGACAGGTAACGTCATTTTGGGCAGTACCCTTCCGACATTATGGCAGTTTGCCATTGATGACAAACAGGCGATCACCACGGGAATCTATGAAATTACCGGCAAACGCAAGAGATATTTCATGTCACACGAAGGTATCCGTCGTCCCAGTTTTATTGGAGCAACGGCAGATCACGAGAAAGAAATTGACTGGGTCATGGAATCTCTAATTTCTGAACAGCTTTACAATGCCGTGAATGAGTATCGCCCCGGACTATCAAAACAAATAACTGGTGATCCGTATGAGGATGTGGAAGATGAAAAACAACCCGAAATACCAGATAACCCATAATTGATTGCGTTCGACAAGGATAAGAGCCAGTGAAAAATCACATGTCGATTACAGTATCATCTATGTCGATGCTTGGCTGCCATCTGGGTTTTTGGGGTTGTGCATCCAGTAATTCACAAGTTAATTATTACGAACTGACACAAGCGGCCGCTCAAGCCTCATATCATGAGAACACGATGGATCAGCAAGAGTTGGGCCGCCTCTATGAACGTTGGTGGTCTTACATGATTGCTCGGAATCCCCGACTGGCTGGACTCTATGAATTGGGCTACAGAGGTGTGCAGGCGGACGACCTAATCATCAAATGGCCCATGAATCTCTGGGCCACGTGTCGCTTGGATGATCGCATCGCGGTATTGGTCCATGATGGAGGGCGTTTTTCTACGTCGGGGGAGTGTTTTGTTCTGGAAACCGACTCGGAAGGTCGGCTTCTGCAAATCTGGCAAACTCAGACGGGAGGATCGGTAATTTTACAATCAGCAGAGCTGATCTATCAGAGGATTCCCAGAGAAGAAAATCCCAGCTATGTCCTGACGGGCGATGTGGTGTTGTGTTATGGCGGATCGCTTACGCTGTGGCGTTTTGCGGTTGATGATAAACACGCCATCACGACGGGTATCTATGAGATCGATGGCGAGCGTCATCGGTATTTTAGATCGCGCGAAGGATACCGTCGTCCGAGTTTCATCGGAGATTCCAGAGGAGAGGAGAGAACGGATTTTGATCCGGCGTTCTATTTTCATGATTTTAATGAGTATTACTCCGGTCAATCGACAGAAGATGATTCTGATCCTTACACATGTCTGGATCGACCAGACCCATGGCCCACGGAGGGAGAGGACCTAGATGCGGAATTAGAAACATGGCCGGGGAAATAGGGGATAATCACTGCAGTGCACAGATTGTTGGACAGCGTTTTACCCTTGTAGTTGAGGCACCAAGGACCGATGGAGTTCCGCGCCGCCCTTCGGGCGTGCCGCTAAACAGAAAAGAATTTTCAGGTGGGTGATTTTGAACAATACGAGCAGTCTGTTCCGGTTATCATGGGAACGTGCAACGGAATCGTACCACTGAACAAGGCGGTGTCACGATGAGTTTGATCGTGAGTATATCCGGGATTCGCGGAGTGGTGGGCGAGAGTTTGACGGCTGACGTTGCGCGCGAATATGGGGCGGCGTACGGAACGTTTTTGAGCGGGGGTCTGGTCGTGGTCGGTCGGGACAGCCGATTGTCGGGACCGACGTTGAAAAGCGCGATCGTCGAGGGTCTGGTTCGGTGCGGATGTCCGGTGATTGATCTTGGAATCGCCAGTACTCCGGGAACGGCGCTCATGGTGCGTCGGCATGGAGCGGCGGGTGGAATCGTCGTTACGGCGAGCCACAATCCGCCGCAATGGAACGGGATCAAGTTTTTGACCCACGAAGGATTGGCGCCGCCGGTGGAACATGCCAAGCAAATCTGGGCGATACGGGATTTCGGCGAGTTTGGATATGTGTCGAAGGATCGAGCGGGATACGTGACGGAAGACCCGACGTGTCATGAGCATCACGCGACGGCGGTTTTGAAAATTGTGGAGCCGGAAACGATATCCCGGCGTCGATTGAAAGTGGTGCTGGACAGCAACAGCGGCGCGGGCGGATTGGAGGGTCGCGTTTTGCTGGAGTCGCTGGATTGCGACGTGGTCATGCTGAACGGAGAACCCGACGGGATATTTCCGCATCCGGCGGAGCCATTGGCGGAGCATCTGGGCGGGTTGTGCGAAGCAGTCAGGCGACATGGGGCAGACGTCGGATTTGCGCAGGACCCCGATGCCGATCGGTTGGCGGTCGTTGATGAGCGGGGAGTATATATCGGAGAAGAATACACGTTGGCGCTTTCGGCAAAATATTTATTCGAGCATCGGCCGGGCGCCTGCGCGACGAATATGTCCACGTCGCGGATGATCGATGATTTGGCTTTGCAGGCGGGTCCCCCCTGCCGAGTCTATCGAACGGCGGTGGGCGAGGCGAACGTGGTGGACTGCATCAAAAAGAATTCGTGCGTGTTTGGGGGCGAGGGAAACGGCGGAGTGATTGATCCGCGGGTGGTGCCGGTTCGCGACAGTCTGGTGGGGATGGCACTCGTGCTGCAACTTTTGGCGGATGAAGCGAAGCCGTTGAGCAACGTGGCGGCGGAGATTCCCCGTTACCACATGATCAAGAGAAAATTCGAGTGTTCGCAGGAAGGAATCGTTCCGGTGGTGGAACGGTTGAAAGAGGCGTTCAAGAACGAACGGATTAACGACCTCGACGGCGTGCGAATTGATTGGCCCGACGGCTGGGTTCATGTTCGCGGAAGCAACACGGAACCGGTGGTTCGCGTCATCGCCGAAGGAACATCCCAACAGACCACAGAGAAGTTGATATCCCGCGTTCTTCAAATCATCGGAAATTGATTGTAGTTCACACGGGCACGGCATGCCGTGCCCCTACCAGGTGTGTACCGTGCTGGTACACATGGGCACAGGCCCCCTGCTTGCGCAGGGGGAAGAAGAATAACCCCCTGCTTGCGCAGGGGGCTCTGATGGAGGCACACGCTCCCTCACGGTCGCGTCTCTGACGATCGCCCATTATGATTGGTCAAAATGATTCGCGGATCCAACCGCCGCCGAGGCAAACGTCGTTATCATAGAGGACGACGGCTTGGCCGGGAGTGACGGCGGGTTGGGGTTCGTCGAAGACGATTCGCAGTTGATGATCGTCCACGTGTTCCACGGTGACGGGCACGGCGTGATGATGGTAACGAATTTGTGCGAGCGCCCGGAACGTATTCGCGGGACGATCCACGAGCCAGTTCGTCTGATCCGCCCATAAACCACGTCGGAAGAGGTTTTCTTTTGGGCCGATGGTGACGGTGTTGGTGGTTGCATCCAGGTTCGTGACGTAGTGTGGTGTTCCCATTGCGATTCGCAATCCGTGGCGCTGACCGATGGTGAAGTTAGCGATTCCGTCGTGTTCGCCGACGATGCGACCGTCGAGGGTGCAAACGGGGCCCTTTCGAAACACCGACGGATCGCGGTTCCGAACCACTCGCGCGTAATCGCCGTCGGGGACAAAGCAGATGTCGTACGAATCGGGTTTGTCGTGGAGTGAGAGACCAAAGCGTTCGGCTTCGGCGCGGACATGAGATTTGAGCAAATCGCCGATCGGAAAGAGTACGCGTTCCAATATCGGCCGCTGCAAGCTGAACAGCACGTAGGATTGATCTTTTTCAGAATCAACCCCCCGCCGCAGAACGGCATGTCCATTTTGCATGCCGATTCGGGCGTAGTGGCCGGTGGCGATTCGGTCGGCTCCGATCGAACGCGCGTGTTCGACCAATTTGCCGAACTTGAGCCGATCGTTGCAGAGGATGCAGGGGTTCGGGGTTCGTGCGTTGCGATAATCTTCGACGAAGTAATCGACGATCTGATCGAATTCCCGCTCGAAGTTCAGGGCATAGAAATTGATGCCGAGTTTTTCGGCGACGGATCGGGCGTCGGCGGCGTCGGTAGCGCTGCAACAACCTTTTCGAGTGGAGCATTGTCCGGGTGTCGGTTCATGCACAGCGCCGGTGCGCATGAAAAACCCCACCACCTCATACCCCTGTTCCTTCAGGAGGCAGGCAGCCACGCTCGAATCCACCCCCCCACTCATTGCTACGACGACTTTGGTTTTGCTCATAGTCCATCACGCCTATTCACCGGCAAGATGCCGGTGCCACACAGACTCTCACGCTGGTACTACACGGCCATGAAATGATCTCCTGTTTATCCATCGGTCCGAATGGCATTATAGCAAAGCAGAAGGAACCTCACCCGGCAGGTTGGATTTCGGCGGTTGCGATGCTAGATTATCCGTCATGAGCGGAGAATGGGAACTTCTGAAATGGCTGGAACAGCAACCCGTGCCACGGGGCGAACGGAGTGGAGATGCCTCGATTTCGATCGGGATCGGGGACGACATGGCGGCGATTCGGTTGTCCAGTGGAGCCACCGTGTTGCTCGGAACGGACATGATCGTGGGGGGAGTTCATTTTGATCCGGCGGTTCACACGCTGGAACAAATCGGTCGGAAGGCGGCGAATGCGTGTTTGAGCGATTGCGCGGCGATGGCAGTTCGGCCGATTGCGATGCTGGTTTCGATTGCGATTCCGAAGGATGCGCCGATGTTGGAATCCGGTCAGCGGATTCTCCAGAGCATGATGACGGCGGCCGGTCGATGGAATTGTCCTGTGATCGGCGGGGATACGGTGGGAACCGGTGGGCCCATGACGATCGATGTGGTGTGCGCCGCCGTTCCGTGGCCGGGGATTGAACCGGTTCGGCGCAGCGGAGCGTTGCCGGGGGATTTGATTTGTGTCACGGGTTTGCTGGGCGGGAGTATTTTGGGAAAGCATCTTGAGTTTGTTCCACGAATCGCTGAAGCGCACGAACTTGCTGAGGTATTGGGTAAACGATTGCACGCGATGATCGACGTGAGCGACGGCGTGGCGCTGGATTTGTATCGGGTGTGCCAGGCGTCGCGGTGTGGAGCGTGGCTGGACGAGAAATTGCTTGGCGAAGCGGCGAGTCAGGACGCAAAGAAGTTATCGCAACAAGATGGTCGATCGGTGGTGGATCATGTTTTGGGGGATGGCGAAGATTACGAGTTGCTGTTGACGGTCGGACCCGACGCGAAGTCATCGCTGGAATCGTTAAAACAGGAAATTCGTGTGATCGGGGAATGCACTTCATCGGGATACCGGAGGCGTTGTGAGGATGGGCGATTTGTGGACATGCAACCGACGGGGTGGTTGCATTGAGAGATGAGCGGATACGATGACCTTTACGATCCAAAGTCATTCGGTGGAACAAACGGTGGAACTGGGGAGCGTGATTGGTCGCGCCGCGCGTCCGAATCTGGTGGTGGGTTTGGAGGGAGTTCTTGGCGCCGGGAAGACCTATCTGGTCAAGGGAATTGCACAGGGACTGGGTGTTCGCGACTTGCGCGTGGTCAATAGTCCGACGTATGTGATCGTGAATGAATACGAGGGGCGCCTGCACTTGTTCCACGTCGATGTATACCGATTGAAAGCCGCATCGGAACTGGAAACGCTGGGTTTTGACGAAATGTGCCGGAGTGGTGGGTTGGTGGTGGTGGAATGGGCGGATCGGGTGAAGGAACTGATTCCTCCGGAGCATTTGTGGATTACTCTGGAAGTGCTTGACATGCAGGAGCGACGGATTAGTCTTTGGGGTTTTGGCGAGTCGGCGGAGGTTGTGATTCAGGAGGTCGAGGCGGAATATGGATGTACGCAAGGGACGAAAAGCGACTGAAGTTCGGCCGGTTCGAATGATTCGTGGTTATACGAAGCAGGCGCCAGGCTCGGTATTGATTCAGCTGGGTGAGACGTGGGTGTTGTGCACGGTATCGATTCAGGAAGGTGTTCCAAAATGGCGGGAAGAAAGCGGATTGGGGTGGTTGACGGCTGAATATGACATGTTGCCGGGATCGACGGGAAGTCGTCGGCCGCGGAACCGCGAAGGCGTTGACGGTCGCAGTCAGGAGATTCAACGATTGATCGGTCGGTCGCTGAGGGCCGTGGTGGATTTTACGGTGCTTGGATCGCGAACGCTGGTGGTGGATTGTGATGTGTTGCAGGCGGACGGCGGGACTCGGTCGGCGGCGATTACGGGCGGATACGTCGCATTGTGCGATGCGGTGGACGAGGGTGTGAAGCGAGGTTTGTTCGATCGGAGTTGTGTGACGGATTCGGTGGCGGCGGTGAGTGTGGGAGTGGTGAAAGACAAGATTTTGGTGGACTTGAATTACAAAGAAGATGTGTCGGCAGATGTGGACTTGAATTTGGTGATGACGGGTTCGGGTCGGATCGTCGAGGTTCAGGCGACAGGAGAGCATTCGACCTTTGCTTCGCGCGATCTGGATCAGATGGTCCAGCGGGGTAGTCGTGCGATTCGACAATTGATCCGGGAGCAGCAGAAGATTTTGCGCGGTAAGAAAAGGACTGGAACATGACGAGTCATCGTGCCATGAACCGAAAGAAAAGGAGTGGAAAGCAATTCTTGTGCGCCGGGATAGGATTGATGGGGATGGGTCTGGTGCTGGTGGGATGCCAGACCGGGGCGGGATCGGGCGGGTTTTCACTGTTAGATACCGACACGGAAAGGTGGACGATTCAGTGTCGTGAGTTTATGGGGGCGGAACATCGACAAGATTGCGAGGCGGTGATCGGAGTACTCAAAAGCGTGCCGGATGTTCGTGCGAGCGCCTTGTCGTGTGATCACGATGACGTCAACGAAGTCAGTCGGTTGTATTACGGAAATTACGCACTGAAGATAAATCCGAATACGAATGAACCTGAGAAGTCGGTGGAGATCAACCAGGATTACATGCTGGTCAAGAGCCTTCAGGACAACTACAAGCGACGTTTTTTTGCGGAAGCGATCAAGACGCCGGCTGTGGGGAAACGCGTGGAGCGGCCCGAGTGGGCGCTGACGAAAAATTCTGGAAAGTACTCGTTGCAAGTTGCGTCGTTTTTTCCCGAGGGAGGATACCGGGATGTATATGCTTCGGCAGTCCAGTACGTCGAACAGCTTCGCAAGGAAGGTTGTGAAGCCTATTACTATCACGGGCCGTCGTGGTCGCTTGTAACGGTGGGGTCGTTCGGCTCGGAGGACGTAATCACCCAGCCGAACGGCCAGCAGAGATATTCGAACCGAGTGGAATCCCTCCAGCAAAAAGAAGAGTTCAAGTACAACTATGAGAATGGTCAGATTCGCAGCCGCAAGCTGGGCAGCCAAACCATCCAGCCGAAGTCGTTTCTCATTGAAGTTCCCCGGCGCCCAGGCGAGGACAAATAGAGTTTCATGATCATGGGGCCACCTTTTGTCAGGACACAGCGTGCTGGGTCCGTCTGAGTTTGTAAGATTGCGGGCACGGCATGCCGTGCCCCTACGCACTGGCTCCGCAATCATGAAACCTTTTAGTCGGCAGGACGAACAACCATGACTCCTCCCATTTTGCTGCTCGCCACATCCAACGAAGACAAAATTCGCGAGATCGTCGAGATACTGGCGGATTTGCCGGTTCAGTTCCGAAACCTGAAAGATTATCCGGGGCTTGCAGAGCCGGTGGAGGATGCCGAAACGTTTTTGGGCAATGCCGAGAAAAAAGCGTTGCATTATGCCAAACTGACGGGTTTGTGGGCGTTGGCGGATGATTCAGGTTTGGAGGTGGATTGTCTGAACGGGTTGCCGGGAGTTCATTCGGCACGTTTTGCCGGTCCCCAGCGTGATCCCTTGGCGAACAACCGGAAACTGGTGACGATGCTGGCGGGGATTCCGCTGGAGCAGCGTCGGGCGAGGTTTTGGTGCGCAGCGGCACTGGCGAAGGATGGTCAGATCGCGGCTTTTGCCGAAGATGCCGTCGAAGGACTGGTTATTGACGAACCACGGGGGAAAAACGGGTTTGGATACGATCCTCATTTTCTGGTCCCGGAACTGGGTCGGACGACGGCGGAACTGGAGCCGGAGCATAAAAACGCTATCAGCCATCGTGGAAAAGCCGTCCGTCGGATCGGGGTGCTGATTCGTGAAATTTTTTTGAAAAACGAGGAGAAACCCCCGCGCTAAAGTCTTTGCGGTAATGGTCGATAACGATATAATGCCGCGACGTTAGAGACTGGAAACTAGAGAAGAAAGACGGAACACGAAGCACGAAGATATTTCGTTTTGAGGAGACAACATCCATGCCGGATAGTATTCCGAGAGCGGTTTTTTTCACCAAAGGTGTGGGGAAACACATTCATAACCTGCAGTCGTTTGAGGCGGCGCTGCGCAAGGCGGGAATCGCGCAGCTCAATCTGGTTCGCGTCAGCAGCATCTATCCTCCGGGATGCAAAATTATCTCCCATGCCGAAGGGATGAAGCGGATTCGGCCGGGCCAGATCACGCATTGCGTGATCGCCGAAATTCGCTGCAACGAACCGAATCGTCTGATCGGGGCGGCCATCGGTCTGGCGCTTCCGGCGGACAAACATCAATACGGATACATTTCCGAACATCACGGTTATGGGCAGACGGAAAAGAAACTGGGTGATCTGGTCGAGGACATGGCGGCGACGATGCTGGCGACGACACTGGGCATCGATCTCGATCCGAACAGCGCATGGGACGAACGGCGGGAAGTATATAAGAGCAGCAACCTGATCGTCCGAACGCGGAACTGCGTTCAGACCGCCGAGGGCGACAAGGATGGTTTGTGGACGACCGTTTTGTCCGCCGCCGTGTTTGTGCCGTAACAATTCGAAATGGAAACCGTGCCTGATAACTTTCTGGGACTTCCCCCCCACCAGTCCAACTATGGCCATTCCCGGTTCGCCGTGTTGCCGATTCCGTATGAGGCGACGAGCACGTTTGGGGCGGGTTCTTGCCGGGGTCCGCGAGCAATCATTACCGCATCGCAACAAGTCGAGTTATACGATCACACCCTGGGGCGTGAATTCGTCGAATCCGGAGTGGCGACGCTGGAGCCTCTGGAAACACAGGGTTTGAGTCCTGAGGTGATGCAGGAGGTGATTTTCAAAGCGGCCCGTCGGATAGTGGAGGACGGGAAGTTTCTGCTGTCGCTTGGGGGAGAACACAGCATTACGGCGGGGCTGGTTCGGGCGGTTCAGTCGGGGCACAAAAACCTGTCGGTGCTGCATATTGACGCCCATGCTGATTTGCGCGATGAATATCTGGGGACGAAGTGGTCCCATGCCTGCGCCATGCGACGGGTGCATGAGCTGGGCGTGTCGATCAGTTCGGTGGGGATCAGGAATTATTCCATCGAGGAAGCGGATTTTCTCCGACGGTCGGACGTGCACATTCTGACAGACATGGATTGCCGCAATCGCGCCGACTGGATCAAACGCGCGATTAGCGCGCTAACGGACCGCGTTTATCTGACGGTGGACATTGACGGATTCGATCCGGCGTATGCGCCCGGAACCGGCACGCCGGAACCCGGTGGTTTGGACTGGTATCAGGTGACGCAATTGATTCAAACCGTCGCCTCCGAAAAACAAATCGTCGCGGCGGACCTCGTGGAAGTCGCGCCGATTCCGGGTCAGGTCGTCACCGAATTCCTCGCCGCCAAACTGGGATATAAGATCATTTGCTGCGTCCAGACCAACCGCACCCAATGACCGGACTGCATTGTTGACCGCCACGCAAGACTTTCGTAGCATTGACGGCATGGTGAAGCGAACGAAGCCCAAATCTGTGAAAAAACAAAGACCGAGATCCGCACTGCGTCGTTCACAAAGAATCAGTAAACCGCTCAGAAGAAAAACCCGAAGGGCCCCCATGTCAACGACAGTAAAAATGGAACCGGTAGTGTCCGCCCCACCACTAAGGAAATCACCTCGCCCATCAACGCTGGTGGACACGCGAGTCATCTATTGCGGCGACAATCTGGAACAACTGCGCAAACTGCCCGACGGGTGCGTGGACCTGATCTACATCGATCCGCCGTTCAACTCCAATCGCAATTACGAGGTTTTCTGGGGAGAGACCAAGGAGAAGCGGGCGTTTGAGGACCGGCACGAGAGCACGGCGGCGTACATCGATTTCATGCGGCCGCGCTGCGTAGAATTGGCCAGAGTGCTCAAGAAAACCGGCTCGTTTTACTACCACTGTGACTGGCACGCCAGCCACTATGTCAAGGTGATGCTGGACCAGATCCTCGGTGAAAACTTTCTCGAAACGGAAATAATTTGGAAACGCACCAGCGCTCACAGCGACTCAAGCACTTGTGGTCGTGCTCACGATACGATTTTTCTATACACGCGATCTTCGCAGTTCACATGGAATCCGCAATACCAAGCTTACAATCAGGATTACATCGAAAGCCATTATCGGCGCAAAGATGCAACAGGACGTTTGTATCGAACCGACAATTTGACTGCGATGGGGCTTTCCGGCGGTGGCTATACCTATGAATGGAACGGCGTGACAAAGCTATGGCGACTCCCAATGGAGAAAATGAAAGAGCTTCACAAACAAGGTCGTATCCATTACACGAAAACCGGGGGAGCTGAGTATATTCGCTATTTGGATGAAATGCCGGGTATTCCGCTACAAGACGTTTGGGACGATATTGCACCAGTGAATTCGCAAGCCGACGAGCGTCTCGGATATCCGACACAGAAGCCTCTTGCACTTCTTGAACGTATCATCAAATCAAGCAGCAACAAAAATGACATCATTCTGGACGCATTTTGCGGATGTGGGACAGCGCTGGTTGCGGCGCAGAATCTCGACCGCCAGTGGATTGGAATCGATATTTCGCCGACGGCCTGCCGGGTCATGGCCAAGCGGATGCGCGACGTGTGCAAGCTGCGCGAGGATGAAACGCTATGGCGTAGCGGTCGTGGATTCGTTGTACGCGACCTTCCGTGGACCGAGGAGAAACTCCGAGTCATTCCTCCGTTTGAGTTCGAGAACTGGGCGGTCATCGCCTTGGGCGGAATCCCGAACAAGGCGCAGGTCGGCGACATGGGGATCGACGGTCGCATCTTCCCCGTTTCCGCCCTGCCGAAGAAGCTTGGCGTGAAGAAAGGCGAGACGGCCCATTTCGACAAATTCTTGGACGCCTGGTATCCGATTCAGGTCAAACAGAAGGACAAGGTCGGACGCCCGGACATTGACGCCTTTGAGGCCATGGTGATCCGCGAGGACCGCCAGAAAGGCTTCTTCGTAGCCTTCGACTACACCCACGATGCTCTGCACGAAATCGACGCCTTCTTCCGCAAACAAAAGCGGGTGATCGTTGCCCTGACCGTGCGAGAGATACTCGATGAGGAAATCGCCAAGAAGCTGGCATGACGGACGCGCAGGGTGATCCCTGGTGTGATTTTTACGCCCCGACGCCCGACGAAATCGGTATCATCGAGAGCCAAGGAAGCAGTGTAGATGCGTGATGATTCCACGGATGAGCTCGATGATACCCTTAAGCAATTGCTCATGTCAGGGCAGTCGCTCGCTGAGGTTCTTCTCGATTATGAAATCTGCGTCCATTGCCAACGTGTATACAAGATAAGAACGACCGCTGCACATTCCTGCCCTGCGTGCAAAGGCGAGATTCACACAGGACGGTTGTATGCTCCATTGACGATCTCCTCTCTCATCAACTTGATCCAAGACCACTATTGCATGGAATTAAGCCGCACCAGTGCAATCGGAGAGAAGGTCGTCGAGAAGGTCGTCGAGAAGAAAGAGCCCCGTCACTACGTCGGAATTATCCTCTTGTTCTGTACATTCGTCGAATGCTGGATGGCGCATTTTCTCCGATCACTGATGAGGTCGCGCGGTCTTTCGGAACCGCACGTAGATTGCAAGCTTTTCAAGAACTGGACAATGCATAAGCGAAGAGAACTCTTCATGTCCCTGACCGCGCAATCTTTCGACGACGTACTCAAGGACCTTACCGAAGAGAACGAGAAAAAGGGCAGAGACTACTCAAACTACCAGGCTGTGTGGAGTTCCATTATGGATGTGTTCAAGATAAGAAACGAGGCCATTCACAAGGGTGCGATCTGCAAGATATCCGAAGAACTCGTTGATGAATGTGTCAAGAACATTCACGCCATTAATAGTCTCTTTGTCTCACTGCATAACAAGTATATTGCGCAACCCATCGATTCAGGCGGCGGGTGCCACTGCTCTTGAGCAGCGATCCACCAGTGGCACACACGGTCTGGAATTGGTGTTTATTGGAGATTGCATTGATATAGGAATGCTAATTGCTCTATTGTGAGCTTCGCTCAGGCTAACGCTCGCGGCTCGTTGAGTTACGACTTTTAGGAAACCCCCCGGTAAACCGGATGGCCATACAATCGCAACCCGTTTCCTTGTAGCACGCCCCTCGAAAATCTATAATGAAGTCCTGATGTGGATTGCTTATGCGAAGCGGGATCATTGCTGTGATGATTCCAGAGGGGAATCGCCGTGAAAGTTCAGATCAATGGACAGGTTGAAACGATTCCGGACGAATGCACGGTGGCGCGACTGGTGGCGGATCGGCAGTTGCAACCGGTGCGCGTGGCGGTGGAGGTCAACGGGCAATTGGTTCCCCGAAAGGATTACGAGCGGGCGGTGCTTCGCGAAGGTGATCGCGTCGAGATGGTCACGTTTGTGGGAGGCGGATGATGTCGGAATCGCTGCAAATCGGGCCGGTTGAATTGCGATCCCGTTTGTTTGTCGGGACCGGAAAGTACGCGACGTACGAACTCATGCAGCAGTGTCTGGAGGCGTCGGGTTGTCAGGTCGTGACGGTGGCGGTTCGGCGGGAGCGACTTTATGACAGTGCGAATCGGAGTCTGCTGGATTTCATCGATTTGAATCGCTACACGATTTTGCCGAACACGGCGGGTTGTTTTACGGCGAAAGATGCGGTTCGGCATGCGCGGTTGGCGCGCGAGTTGTTGGAGGGCTTGAAGAATCCGGGATCGCGGTGGGTGAAGCTGGAGGTTTTGGCGGACAAGAAGACTCTGTTGCCGGATCCGATCGGGACGCTCGAAGCCACGAAAGAACTGGTGGCGGACGGATTCGTCGTGCTGGTTTATGCGAACGACGATCCGATTTTGTGCACGAAGATTAAAGAGGCGGGTGCGACGTGCGTGATGCCGGCGGGTTCGCCGATCGGCAGCGGTCAGGGGATTCTCAATCCGAACAACATTCGCATCGCACTGGAATACCTCAAGGGCGGCGATCCCGATTATCCGGTGATTGTCGATGCCGGAGTGGGAACCGCATCGGACGTGACGATGGCGATGGAGCTGGGTGCGGACGGTGTGTTGCTCAACACGGGCGTGGCGGCGGCGAAGGACCCGGTTCGGATGGCGACGGCGATGCGACACGCGATCGAAGCGGGTCGGTTGGCGTATCGCGCGGGACGAATTCCGAAACGCGCTTATGCCACGGCATCTTCTACATTTGAAGGAATGATCACGACGTGAACGCCGGTCACTACGCAATTGTGATCTCATTTTGACAGGTTCAGTTTTCTTAACGGATTTTTTTGGCGCGGCCCATGACACATCGACTGCGAAATCGAATTCTGATCTGGATCATAGCGCTGGGATTGGCCAATTTTTTGCTTTATACCGTGATTTACGCCTATCTGGGCGGCGACGCGATCAACGGGAAAGTGGTGGATGGTCAGTATTTTGTACGCGGGCATTTCCTGCGTTATCTGGAAGGGCATGAGTCGCCGGTTTCCAGAACCCTCTGGATTTACAGTTACCTGCATTCCATTTCGGTTTGGCCGACGATCGGGGCGGTGCTGTGTTCGATGCTGGTTTTGTCGCGGCCCCACATTCTGGCGACGATGCGCGAAGACCTTGTGATTCGGGGCAACACGTTTGTGACGATCGCGATGACGCTGATTGTGGTCGTGACGGCGGTCAGTCTGTTGTATTTTTCTCTGGACTTCATTTCGGCGATTCGCGCCATCGCCGCCGGCCAGAACGTTGGTGCATAGGGTATTCCCTCGTGGACGAGATTGAAGACGTGTTGGGTGAGAGCGGTTCGTTGTCGCGTCGATGGCCGGGTTACGAACATCGACCGCAGCAGATCGAAATGGCGCGGGCCGTAGCGGAATCGCTCCGAACGCCGAATCATCTGGTCGTCGAAGCCGGAACGGGGATCGGAAAGAGTTTGGCCTATCTGGTTCCGGTGATCCAATACGTCGCGGGGGAAAAGAAGAAAGCGGTCGTCGCCACCCATACCATTCCGCTTCAGGAACAACTTCTCGACAAAGACCTTCCGATCCTCCAGTCCGCACTTGGGCTGGAATTCAGCGCAGTGCTGATGAAAGGGCGGAGCAATTACGTGTGTCTTCGCCGCCTGGGGCAAGCTGCGCGATATCAGCAGAAACTTTTTTTTGCTGCGTCGCATTTGAGCGAGATGGATCGTTTGGCGCACTGGTCCCAACAAACCACCGACGGTTCTCGGAGCGATCTGTTGCCGCTTCCCTTGCCGGCGATCTGGGATAAAGTTCAGAGCGAGCACGGCAACTGCATGGCCTATCGATGCCCGCATTACAAAATTTGTTTTTATCAGCAGGCGCGACGACGAGCGCAAAACGCCCAGTTACTGATTGTCAATCATGCGTTGTTCTTGACGGATTTGGCGCTGCGGCGCGTCGGAGCAGGTGTGATTCCTTCATACGACGTGGTGGTGGTGGACGAAGCCCATTCGCTGGAGGCGGCGGCGAGCGAACATTTTGGGACGGAGGTTTCTCAGAATCAGATTCGATATTTGTTGAATTCGCTGTATCACGCCGAGTCGCGTCGGGGTTTCTTGGCAGTTCGCAAGGACCGCCCTTCGCTGAAGGCGGTTCAGGAGGTCCGTGAAGTTGCCGAAGGTTATTTTAACCGTCTTCGCGAGTGGCAGATAGCGAAGGGGCGACCGAACGGACGATTGACCGCCCCCCCGCCAGTGGTCAACACCGTCAGCGAGTCGTTGCGGAATCTGGGAGCACGGTTGACGGATTTTCGCGAGCGATTGACGGATGAAAATGTGCTCTTTGAGTTGAGTAGTCACATCGAACGCTGCAAAGGTTTTGCCGACTTGCTCGATGAACTTCCTGAACTGCAACGCGAAGATCACGTGTACTGGCTTGAGACGGGTTCGGAATCGCGGCCGATGGTGGCGCTGCATGCCCAGCCGTTGTCGGTGGCGGAGGAACTTCGCCAGACTCTTTTCGAACCGGTGTCATCCGTCATTCTGACGTCCGCGACCCTTGCGGTCGGTTCCGACGGTGAGTTCGAGTATTTCCGCAGCCGGGTCGGACTGGACAAATTCCGTGGGTTGCGACTGGGCTCCCCCTATCGGTTCGACGAACAGATGGATTTTCACGTGGCTTCTGATTTGCCGCCCCCGGACGACTCGGACGCATTTGTCGAAGCCGCGGCGCAGCGCATCGAGCAAGCCGTGAAGGATTCCGGCGGCGGAGCGATGGTGTTGTTCACCAGTTACCGGATGATGCAAATGGTTCAAGCGAGGCTTTCGCCGAAACTGGAGGAAGCGGGTTTGCCCCTGCTGGTTCAGGGGGAGGAAATGGATCGTTCGGCAATTCTTGCTCACATGCGATCACATACCGATACGGTGGTTTTCGGAACGGACAGTTTTTGGTCGGGGGTGGACGTGGTGGGCGATTCCCTGCGGTTGCTGATCATCGTGAAACTGCCTTTTGCTTCGCCGGATCAACCGCTGGTTGAAGGACGCATCGAGAAAATCAAGCGCGACGGCGGAAATCCTTTTAGGGATTATCAGTTGCCGGAAGCCATCCTCAAATTCCGACAGGGCATGGGACGCTTGATTCGCTCGCACACCGATCGCGGGACGTTGTGGGTTTTGGATAACCGAATCCTCAATCGTTCCTATGGCCGCTATTTTCTCGAATCCGTCCCCGTATGCCTTTCCACCCATTCTTGAGCGATTGCAGTTTCTTTGCGGCGTCCAGCACCGCACCCGTCGTCAATCTCGATCCGCCCAACCCGGCGATAGTTTCTGGCGCAAAACCCTCCGCTTCCTCCTCCGGTCTCACCATTCGTGACTCCTCTGCGCCGCAAACATTAAAAAGCACAAATTTCCGAAATTTCCCTTGACTGGACGT
>CAIVHJ010000452.1 GCA_903905665.1 uncultured Phycisphaerales bacterium | reverse complement strand
TCCCACTCCTCCGCTGACGAGCAGTGCATGACTCTGGTCGGGTTTAAGCGTGAATCCGTTTCCGAGCGGTCCCAGCACGTCGATCGAATCTCCGGATTTCAACCCCGACATCCAGGTGGTTCCCTTCCCCACGATCCGGTAGATCACATCCGCCTGCGTGGTGGTTCCTTCGATCCGCCATCCGGCGATGCTGAATGCCCGCCGCACGGTGAGATCGAGAGGGAGAGACGATTCGGGGAAGGAACTTGGTTGTTGCTTATCCGTGTAATCCATCCAACGAGGAACATGTGTAACTCGTGGCGCAATCAGATGAACAAACTGACCCGGAGCGGCGGACCCATGACCGGGAAACTCAAACGTCAGTCGCCGGTGTTCTCTGCAGATGACTCCGTTGTTCCGAACCGTCGCTTGAAACATACGGGAATGACCGTCCGGAATCTTCGTCGGATGATGAGATCGCGAAGCATTCATGATCCCTATGAAGATACAGGATGTACGCCGTTAGGTTAAGGATCGCGGCGAACCGCCGTCGTTCCGGTCGGGTGTCCCGGTCAATGGCGATGTGCGGAATTCCAATCGACATTACAGGACCATGCAGGGGCGCAAAAAAAACTTCCGAAGTTGGTTTAAAAACAGCAACTCCGGAAGTTCGCCACGGCCTAAACAGCCGAATATCGATTCGAGGGCTGACCTCGCCTTATTTCTTGGAACCCCTATTGGAATATAGCAGAAAAAAAAGCCTCTGTCCACTTAGGTCGGCAATAGGTTCACAAGAAATCTACAAAATCATAATGCCTTGTGTGTCAATTAGTTACGGTTGATCCTCAATCGTATTTCTTCCACAAGTCCATTCTCGTTATTGTGGGTGCATTTCTCCGCCAAATGGATCATTTTGATAGCATTTGAATTCGTTTGTAGATGACAAAAATAAATTTTCAGTTTAACAAGTCGTCGTGGATTAGGGTATTAGATGGGACTGGCATTGGGGGTGCTTTGGGCTTGGTGAATCCGAGAATTTCGAGCGTTGGGCGTTCGACGATGCTGCGGAGTGCTTCACGGGGGATCGGGGGGAGCGAGGTTCCCTGACACAGTTGGTTGGTATTGTACACCGCTTCGACAGCCATCGTGGTCGTGGCGAAGGGAAAGGCGCTTGCGAAGAGCAGTTTGTGCATCACGCCATACTCGTAAGCGCGAAGCAAGGCGTGATAACGAAGCCAGGACTGACCAATCACCCCGCTGATATCGGCATAGACATTCTCGTGTTTGCCCAGCAGAACGAGCAGATTGTCGAGGCCGACGTCACCGAGTCCTGAAACGATGATTTTGAGTTCGGGGAAGTTTCGGGCGACTTCATCAAGCAGAATCGGATCGGCATATTCCATTCGGGACGAGGAGGAACACCCGATACCCATCAGAATCCAGAGAGGCCAGGATAGTTCGTGTACTTTTTCGTAAATGCGACAAGCGAGACTCCCGGCGGGATGAAAGTTTTGTGCGGGAGGCGCTACCGCGATCGCCGCAAAACGGCGGGTGGATTGCGCGAGGCGCAAATCGCTCATTGCTTCGCCCGGACGGGTCGGGTCCACACACGCAACGCCGATCAATTTTTCCGGATGCTGTTCCAGATAAACACGAACGGATTCGAATGAAACCTCCGCCTGAAGGTCGTGACTTTTGAAACGCACCACAAAGGCATAGTCGGCGTGTTCGCAGGCCTCGCGGTGATGCGCCGACGTGGCAACCGGAGCCGAAAAACCATCCTCAACCGTCACCACCGGAAGGTCGGGTACGAACAGACCCGCCGACGGGGCACGAAACATCCGCCACATCTGCCCCATCTGTTTGGGGTGATCCCACACGTATGTCAGTGCATCAACAATCATTTTTCAACCACAATATGAACAAGTTGCATTTCGGGGTGAATGGCGGGTTCTCCCGCGGTTGCCTCAGGAACGATGTTTCAGCCACATGCTGACCACGGGAACCAGGATTAAGACTACGAGCAGTACGATCCTACCGCCGGTAATCCACCAGTAGCGACGGATTTCCTCCCCGATGAGGAAAATTCCCTTGGGAAACAGCATCGGCAGGATCTCGAAACCCAGCAGCAAGCTGACGGCACACACCACACAAATCACGATGATCGGAATCGAAGAGCTTCGTGTTTCAACCGCGTCGGGAGCGAGAGATTCAGTGACGGTCCCAGGAGAAAAAGTGCTGGCGGATTGGAGGGTCTCGGATGATCGAGTGGATTCAGGTAGTAGCCAGTTCCGAACCGGAGGGGATACAAAATAGGCCAAATACGCAATGACAAACAAAAGCAGCAACCCTGTCCAGAAACGGCTGCTCAGCAAAAATGAATACCATTGGAAGGTCTCTTTGACCGACTCACGCAGCTTTTCAAACAACCCTCGAGACGCCTGCTCGTCTCCACCCTCCACAATGACGGCGGCGGACCATCCGGGTCCGTAATCCTGAAACCGAACCATCGCCGCAGTGGACCCATCGTCGGATCGAACGCGAAGTCCCAGCGCCCGCAACCGATCCGGAGACCGATTCCCATACGAAAGAACCTCATCGAGATTTTCGAGTCGCTTTTCACCCGTCCGGGTGTAGGCCCGGACATCCAGTTGCACTGCTTTGTCGGGACACGAAACCACCACGCCGTGCTTCATGACCTCGACTAGATTCGTCAAATGATCTCCGGAGACGGCAAAGGAACGGTCAAAATAATCGTGATAAGACGGACCCGGTGCAAACTCATTGCGATCGTATTTGGGAAACATACCCAACAATTGTTCCAACATCGGGTTTCTCCTTGTAGGAAAACGAAAATTCTGCCACCACGAAAATCCCGCTTCAGAGAGGTATATCATGACTTCAACCGCACTGAACTGCAAATCCGCACCCTCGAAACCAAGAGTCGTTTCTGCACAAGCCGGAAGTGTCAAGCGACTCGATCACGTGTGGTCAGGACCGGATCAGGGTACAAAAGACATTCCGACATGCGCGACTTATCTGCAAGAATCACAAGAACTTTTGTCGAGTAGAAGACGATGCGAGAAGCGGGGATCAAGGGGACGTTGTGTCCGTGAGGCGATGGACAAGTTTTTCCACCCGACGGGTGTCAAACCATCGTCGAAGTCCGTCGAAAAACATGAAGAAATTGTCCCGCCGCAGCAGTCGGCCGGCCACGTCCTGAATATCTCCGGGTTGGAGTCCATTGAGAACCGACAGTTCGTCTTCGATGGTCATCATTTGGTCGGCGTTTTCGGTTAACTCCTCGTCGCCGATCCGGTGGGCGAGCACGGCGGGTTGATCCTTGGCCTGCTCGACGAAGTGATGATATTTTTGCCGGACCGTCTCGAACCAGATCGGGATCGAATCCCCTCGCCGAATGGACGCAAGTTCTGCAAGAGTATTTTCGATAAAACTGTCGCGATCGCTGCGCGCCGTGAGGCCGCAGACACACGCCAGCCTCAGTCGGCCGAACCGATACCAGTCGGCGTAAAAATCGTAGGTGCTTCCGCCGGTGTAACGGAGTTTTTCAAACAAGGGGCACGAGATGGCGTTGAGACCCATCCACAGCATATGCAGCGCGATCCGATCCCGCCGCGAGGCCAATCCGTCAAACAGAAACCCGAGCATCACGCGTCGCTGGGGCGTTTTCGGGCGGACGCGCTGAATGTGGGGTAGTTTCATCGGAGGTAACGTCGGCAGGTCGAGCGGTTCGACGGATTGACGTTCCAGACGACCAAGATGTTCTCTCAGAGCTGCCTTTTGTTCGGAAATCGAGGGGCCGACGGCAATCACGATAATTCGGGAGGGATCAAAACTTCGTCGATCAAATTCCTGAATCTGGTCGGATGTGAGCCGTGAAAGCGAGGGAAGGGTTCCGCCGACGGGCAGGGCAAACGGATGATCTCCAAACAACTCTTCGGCAAAATGCAGGTCGTGGTCCTGATCCTGTTCCGAAGGGGCAATTTCATTCAACAAAAGCCGACGCTCCGACTCCATCGCTTCCGGTGGATAGGACCGAACCTGAAGGATTTGCGAGAGCAGATCAGCACAGCGCACGAGTTCCGCCGGAGCCGATTCGAAGAAAAACGTGACAAAATCCGTGTTGGTTTGGGCGTTAAAGACTCCCGGAATCACATCGAGTGCCCGTAGCGTCTCCAAACGGGAAGAATGCCCCGGAAGAATCATACAATGGAGATGTTCGAGTAAATGACTCACGCCATTGGTAGGTTTGGTTTCATAGACGGACCCGGCGCGAACATAGGCTGCCAGACTCGCACTATGAACATGCGGAATGTCGAGCCACAACAACTGCAGACCGTTGTTCAACGTTTCTCGGTGGTAATGGTATGGTGCATCACTCATAATCGACTGGAACTCGTCCGGCGCAACACAAGGATAGTTCGGTTTTGAATCACATGGACCAGACCCGGTCTATCGAACTCGATCATCGTTTCAACGGTTTTTCGGGACAAGGGAGAAACGAAACCGATCCTTCGGCCCGATCCACACCCACGCTGAAATTCCGCACTGCCCCGTTCGGCGAATCGGGTGGGTCCAACCAAGTGGTGTTGTCGCGGGCATCGGTGTTATTGTAGCGATCAGTCCCTCCCACATCCAAAAATAACGCCAACGAAGTCGAATCGGCGAAATAAGTGCTCAAGCCGGTGCGGTCCCGCATTTTTTCGTCAAAAATCGCCGACCCCGGCCGATTTTCCGGCTTGGTGAGGTACGAATCGTTTCCGCCCAAATCCAGCAGCATCGCCACGCTGCGATTGATCGCATACGCAGGACTCGTCTCGGCGCTCTGGTACACATCATCCCCACCACCATCCACCAGCAGGGCAATGGTGAAATCGTGTCCCCACGCCAATGACTGATGCGACTGATCCTGCGCCAGATATTGATCGTTTCCCGATTCGTCGAGCAGCACACCGATACAAAAATGTGCTCCCGTGGCCATCGACCAGCCCACTCCCTCGTACACGTCGTTACCCTCACCGTCATACAAATAACCGATCCCGAACCAGTATCCGGTCCCCATCGACCAGTTTCCGGAGCGGTAGTGATCGTTTCCCGACAGGTCGATCAAGGCGCCCAGTCCGCCCGCCCACGAATGACCGTCGCCGATGTCGCCGCGACGTCCCATGGCACAACCTTGGGCGTTGGATACGGAGATATTTTGATTGGGATTGTGATAAGAGCCTCTCCCCGTGATCGCCGAATCCCGCACCGCCTCATACGTATCGTCCCCGCTGAAATCCGCCAAAACCCCGATTCCCGCCACCCCACCCAATCCCTGCCCGTCGGCGTATAATTTGTATCGATCCCGACCTCCGCCGTCGAACAACATTCCAATCCCGAAATAACCACAACCCTGACCGGAATATTTGACGAAATACTCGTCGTCACCGCCCAGATCGATGCACAGTCCCAGACCGAACTGGCCGAATCCCTGCGACATTCGTTGCGCCTCGTAATGATCGTTGCCGGACACGTCCAGAAGGATGCCCGCCCCGGTGATACCGGCTCCCTGAGCGGGTTGCTGTTCGCTGATGTAGTGATCATCGCCGCTCAGATCGAGCAACAATCCGATCGATCGATCCACTGCCGAAGCACCGACCGGTCCCAGATAGGTGTCGTTTCCCCCCAGATCGACGATCAACCACGCATTGTTCCCATCCACGGTGTCGTCCTGTACCCCGCGAAATCGAATCCATCCATAGGGACTTTCCCAGTCAAGGGAGAACTTCGGCGGTTCGGACAGCTCCGCCAATTTGGATTTCAGTGCGATTCGTGCGTCGTCGAGCGCCTGCACGCACTTCAGACCGGCGTAGTACAAACTGGCGTCGTCGATCGTTCGCGCGACGTCATCAAACGCCGGTTCATAATCCAGCGCGTCCACTTCCTCTTCTCCGATATTGACTTTTCGGGCCACCGCGATGCGCTGATTACCGGGAACGTTGCGAAGCGCCAAGTCCGCCCAATGCTGGGCATCGAGCACGTTGAGAATAAGTTGGCCCAAAATCGGCTGGATTTCGGCGGGGATGTCTTTCGTTTGCTCGGTAAGTTCCTTTTCAAAATTGGGATACGGAGACGGGACACCCGCCTGAATGAACGACGTGGGGCGTCCGGCGGTGCGGTGGACGGTCAGGATCGCCTCCTTGAGCGGGGTTTCGGGCGCGTGCAGATTGGCGGCGAACGTCCGAAGCGTCCCCATTCGCTGATTCACACCCAGCGTGGTCGTCAATCGAAAAAGTTGCCCGCCGTATTTGAGACGATCGTCCCGATGATCCAGCGTGGCGGGATCGAGGCACACTCGAACCGCCTGCGCCATCGTTCGCAAATGCGTCACGGTCGCCAGCGGTTCTGCAAACAGATCGTCAAAACATCGCAGTTTGAACGGAATATCTCCGGGGTAGTTAATCCACCATCCCTTCGGTTTCCATCCCAAATCTCCGCGCGTCAAACCAACCTGTTGCAGCGCCTCGTCCAGCGCATCGGGTGTCGGTTTCGGCGATGGATCATCCGCTCGCGCCAAAGACGGAACCGTAAGCAAAACCGCAACCAAAACATTCGCCATCCTCATTGAGTGATCTCCATTGCAAAGTGGTTTTCCGAAAACGAACGATCCTCCGACATCAGGTGACATTGTCATTCGGAGGTGGTTGGCATGGAAACAGGTCGTCGATTTGTTGATGCACCTGCGGCGTCATCTTCACCTGCATCGCGCCGAGATTCTCGCGCAATTGCTCCAGTCGCGTCGCTCCGAGAATGACGCTGCTGATACCCGGCTGGGACATCAATCGCGCAATCGCCAACTGCGATCGGGTGCATCCGACTGCATCCGCGATTTTCTTAAACCGGCGCACTTTACTGAGATTGTCCTCCGTGAGATGACCCTTGTGTAACCAGTGCTCTTTTGCCATCCGTGAGTCGGGCGGCATCCCCTGATCGTATTTTCCGCTCAAAATCCCCATCGATAGCGGACTCCACGTCACCAGTCCCATTCCCAGACCTGTTGCCGCCGGCTGAACGTCCGTCTCGAACGCATATCGCGCCAACAAATTATACTGAGGCTGCTCCACCTGCGGCGAATACAAATTCATACGCCGACACAGTTCGTGAACCTCTCGCAACTGTACCCCCGTCCACTGACTCGTTCCCCAGTACAATATCTTCCCACGATGAACCAGATCGTCCATCGCGCGGGCGGTTTCCTCGACAGGGGTTCGTTCGTCGAATCGGTGGCAAAAATAAATATCCAGATAATCCATCCCCAGTCGCCGAAGCGATTTGTCCACCGATTCCATAATGTGTTTACGCGACAACCCCCGATCGTTCACGTCGTCGCTCATCGGGAAAAAAACTTTTGACGACACCACGATTTCGTGCCTCGGCAAACTACAAAGCGCCGGTCTCACCGCTTCCTCGCACGCCCCGCGTCCGTACACGTCGGCGAAATCGAAAAAATTCACCCCCGCCTCAAACGCCGATTTCAAAATCACCGCAATCGTATCCTCCTGTCGAACGTGTTCCCCGAACGTCAACCATCCGCCCAGCGACAATGTACTGATCTGGATGCCGGATTTTCCGAGCGAGCGACAGGGCATTTCGGAAGACGACATAAACCACCTCCTGCAAAATGATAAAACCGTATACTCCCCGACTGCCGACGATTCGGCGTTAAGGTCAAACAACGCCTTTAAGCGACGGTATGGGAACAAATCTGTTATGTTACATTATACAAATCTGGAGCGAATTCTCTTTTTATCCCGAGGTCTCGCCACAGCGATGATCAAGACGATCCTGCCGCGACAACTCGATTGCAGCATCGCAATGGTCATTTACCATTTTTGTTCGTTTTTCTCCGTTTGTTGTGTTTTGATTTTGGTAATGCGTTCGCATGATGCTCAAGTCGTTTGACTTTTTCTACAGCCTGGTCAAAGTCACTGGTCGGAGTCGTTGCTTCCAGTCGTCGACGCTCGATTTCGAATTTCTCAAACTCGTGTTCGGCGTGTGATTCTGCCAGTTCGTGAGAAATCTTACCCGCATGGGTCAGGATGTTACGTTCGTTAAACTCCAAAAAGGCGTCGAGCTTGGCAACCCAGTCCGACATGTGCATGGGTCGGCGACGATGTGCTTGATCCTCTGCGTAATCCAGATACATCGTAACGACGCGATTCAACTCCCGAATTTCATCCTCCTTCAGGTAATTCTTGGCAACAGTTACATCGGTTTTTCGGATTGGACCGCCAGGAGCATTCTTCCATGTGGTCAGACCCATGTGCGGTTTGGCTGCGTCGGCTCGCTCTTGGAGGATCTCAGCGGCGGTGTGGCCGTGAATGGCCCAGTGGAGTTTGTTTTGCACGGTGGCATAAAACGTTTGTGTGATCTCGGATTGGGGGTTGTAGTCAATGCTCGTCGCATAGATGTCGGTGATTTTCTGATAGAACATTCGCTCTGAAGCCCGAATATCGCGGATGCGTTCAAGCAGTTCATCAAAGTATCGATCGCCGAAGGTGCGACCGGATTTGATTCGCTCGTCATCGAGCGTGAAACCCTTGACGAGCAATTCGGAAAGCCGAGCAGTCGCCCATTGACGAAAGGCAGTACCACGTGCCGAACGGACGCGATAACCAACTGCAAGGATGGCGTCGAGGTTGTAATGTTCAACAAGCCTTGAAACTCGGCGAGTTCCTTCTGTTTGAACTATTCGGAATTTCCGAATAGTTGGACCCGAGGCAAGTTCCTCATCTTCGTAAATACTTGAGAGATGCTCGTTTACGGTCGTAACTGATACTTGAAACAGTTCAGCAATTAGGCGCTGCGTCAACCAAACCGTTTGACCATCGAGGCGAACCTGAATACTCAATTCGCCTTCCTGATAAATCAGGAGCCTCCCTTCAATGGATTTCGGGACCAGTTCATTTTCCAAAGCCGACACCCTCCGAAACCACCCCGATCACTGCGACCGCAAAAATCTGCCGAGCGTACGGACCGCCCAATCGGCGGAACGGAACACGGGAACTCCACCGGATTTCATCACGCGAACCAGCGGATTATAGAGCGATCCGGAATCCACGACCGCCACAATGGGTTTGGGAGATTCCCTGAACAGCCGAACGATGCGATGGGCAATCGAAGTCGGTTTTTCGAGTTCGTTTCCGATCGTCAACATTTGCGGCGTCAGCGGAATCATTGCCACGACCAGCGCATCGAACTCGTCGGATTCGAGCAGCGTCTTCATGCAATCCTCGTAGGCTTCGTCCGATGCCATCGGCGTCAGATCGAGCGGATTGCGCGCATTGACCAGCGAATCCAGTCGATGCTTCGCAAGCACCTTAAGCAGTTGGTCTTTCACGGCGGCCGACAAATTCGGCACCGTGACGTCAAATCGTTCCCCTTTCACCGAATCCGCCATGCCGACGGTTTCGTAACCGGCGTTGCTGATCGCCGCGATTCGGGTTCCGCGAATCTGCTTACCGTGCAGCGCCGTCGCCAAATCAACCATCTGTTCAAATTCCTTGAACGTCTCAGCCGCAATCGCTCCAGCCTGACTCACCGTCGCGTCGCATACGTCGTAATCCCCCGCCACACTGGCAGTGTGACCGGCTGTCGCGCTCCGACCCGCCGCCGTCCGACCCGCTTTGTAAAACACCATGGTTTTGCCGGATCGAACGACTTCCTTCACCGCGCGAAGAAATTCAAGGCCATCCATGTCCTTGAATCCCTCCACATAGACTCCGAGGCAATCCACGTCGCTTCGCCGACCCACGACTTTCAGGAAATCCGAAATCGTCAGATCGGTCTGATTTCCAAACGAAATCGACAAGGTCGGATCGAGCGATTCCAGATTGCTCACGCGGGAAATGATGAACGCCCCGCTTTGCGAAATCAGTGCGCATCGCCGCGGAGATACGTTCCGCCTCGGATCGAGCTTGCCTTCGGGAATGAAAAACGTGTCGTATTTTCCCGGACGCGATACGATCCCCAGGCAATTTCCTCCGACAAACACCGGCCCGCCGTCGGGCCGTTGATGACCGGCGACGATCATTTCCGCCAACCGACGCTGCAAATCCTCCGTCCCCTCTTTTTCGCCTACCCCGCCGGGAATGATGATGACGGACTGGACTTTTCCGGTGTTGATCATCTCGTCCATCAGTTTCTCGGCATCCTCAGCCGCCGTCGCGAGCACCAGCAAATCCACCGGCTCGGGCAGCGATCGAATGTTCGGGATGCAACGGATGCCGTCTATTTCCGGCACGTCGTCCTTGATGGCATAGAGGTGCTCCGTCGGAAATCCGCACGCTTTGATGTTGTTGAGGATGATCCGGCCAAAATTCATTCGCTTGGCGGACGCTCCGATGACCGCCGCTGCGCGCGGTTCGAGCAGGAATTTGATTTTTTCAATCGGTCGAGCGGCGGGAGCAGGCGTCAGATTTCCCAGTCGTCCACGTCCGTCGAGCGGAATCATCTTTCCACCCGAAAACGCGAACGGATTGACTTCCATTTCTTCGAGCATCGGCTGATCGCCGTCGCGATGGATTCCGTATTCCCGCGCGATTCCGATGAACGCCCGAAAACATCGGAGCAAATCCTCATCCGACACCGCCCGTTTTCGCCCACGCGCCAAACCCGACAACACTTCATACGAAGTCGTTTTCTTGAATGATTGCAAAAATTCTTCGGGTGTGGTCTCAATGGCGGACGCTCGCGCCATCGCCAGACCGGATTTGAGGTGTTTCGCCAGATATTCGGTGTCAATCCCGCCGACACCGGCAACGATAATTGGTCCGAACTCGCGGGTTGCTCGAATTCCCACGAACATCTCGCTGCCGAATCCGCGACTGTCGGGCGTGACGCATTCGACCACCAGCACGCCTTCCACGCGACCGTGCTTCGCCAAGCCAGCCTCCATCCGCCGAATTTCGCGCTCGATCGCGTCGGCCTTGTTCTCTACGAATACCACCCCACCGGCTTCCGTCTTGTGAACAATCTCCGCCGAAACCACCTTCAGTACAACTCGTTCGGTCGTGATGTTCTTAAGCAACGCTCCGTCGATCTTCTGACCCGTCGCCACAAAGACATGCCTCGGCGGAGCAATCCCCCCCTGCTGCAGTAACTCATAAACCTCATACTCGAACATCTGCCGCCGATTTTGCTTCTGAACACTCTCAAGTATTTTCGATGACATAAAAACCTCAATGATCAATATGAATCATGCCTCTGGGATTGGGTCATTGACCCACTTTCCCCGAAAGGGAAAAACATAATTAACCGTAGGCTCGCGCCTACGGAAAACATGTCATTACACAATTACAACCCTAAAGGGGTTAAATATCAAATGTGCTGATACCAATTCAATCCAGCAGGATCGGCCACCTATTTTGTATTAAATTTTCGGGTTGTTGCCTGAAGCGTCAGAGAAAACATCGAGAGAGGCTTCCCTCGGAATGTCTTTGTGAAGCATTTACATCATCAGGAGATATCAGTCTTCTGGAATGTTGATGTGTTCGCCGCGGGGGGCGGTTTTGCGATATCCCAGATATTTGACGATCTCGAAGACCTCGCTCCAGCTGGGGAACGGTCGTTCGTTGATGCGCTTGTAGTCGTCGATGGCCATGACGAATTCGAGAAGTTCGTCAGTCATTTCCCCTTCTTCGGCGGACTTACGCAAGTCGCTGCGGCGGCGGCCGGGGCCGCGCCGGCGGTCCAATCCGCTTCGACGATCCACCAGACTGCGGCGATCTCTTCGGACGCGTCGATCCGGACCGGGATAGGAGGATTGCTCGCTCATGGTTCAATCTCACAGGTTATAAATCATCGTCGTCTTCGAACAAATCGTCATCGTCCTCGTCGTCTTCGGTGAAGTCTTCGTCTTCAAACTCTTCCTCATCGAAGAAGTCGTCGTCCAGGTCTTCATCGCCGACGCTTTCTTCTTCATCCTCGATACCGGCGACGGGAAACCGGCGTTCCAGCCGGGCTACTCTTTCAGACGCTTCTTCCTGACGGCTTTCAGGAACAAGAACCGGAACACAAACCGCCCGGGACTCCAACCCTGACCGGCGAGGGACGTTCCACTCGATCAGCGTGGGAATTCCGCAACGTTCCAGCATTCTCCTGGTTTTTTCTGCCATGGTCATGTTCCTCGCAAAGATGACCGGCACGTACTCAGAATGATTTGAGTAACGCTCCAGAACCAGATTTTGAGTTTCCATGATTCAACCCCTCATATCTCGGCATTTGTTCGCCGCGTGGATTAGCGAATCAAGTAGTTCACACAATCGCTCGCATTCCGATGAGACGAGACAATTCTCACACATCGAATGCGCGAACATATTTAAGACACATCGGCGGACTGTCAAGGGGGAAAAATAACATTTGACACATACGGGATTCTCGGTTTTGATGCGCCCTGCCTCGAATGCGAGGATATGGGCAAAAATTTTATACAAATACCAGTTCAGAATGGATGGAAAATCATGACACAAGATGCTGAACCACATGACATTAAGACCGATCCGCTGCCGTCCAGCCCGCCGACATCGCCTGCCGGAGTCGGCGATCTTATCGCTTCATCGGAAAAAACAAGCCCTGAAAAAGAATCTGAAATTTGGGCGGGACGAATCTGCTGGAAGCACTACAGCGCCAATCTGTTACTGGCGGTTCTCTGGTCGATTGTCGCAATAGTGCTGGCGTGGAAATTCAACCCACCCTGGTTCCATTGGACAATCTTGGGAGCCACACTATGTGCGTGGTTCTATATTTTTGTGAAAATGTTGTATGGAATCCTGAGTCATCGCTATCGGCTGACCACGGAACGTCTATTCAGCGAGCAAGGATTGCTTAGTCGCACCATCGACCAGACCGAACTGATTCGCGTGGACGACGTCCGAATCTTCCAAACTTTGTTGGATCGCATCCTGAAAATCGGGACCGTCGAGATTCTTTCGACGGATCAGACCAATCGCACAATGAAGCTGGTGGGAATCGAGTCTCCTCAAAGTTTGGCGGATCACATTCGCGAAAACGTGCAGCGGCTCCGCAACCGATCGCTTTACGTGAAACAACTATAGGCACGTTCCCATGATGATTATGACAAAAGGGTGAGAGCTCACGAAAGAATGCCATACCTTGATAGGAAGCAGGGGTTGGAGTGGCGAGTATCTACTTCTGGCCTTCCCCGATCACCGAGACGATGCGTCTCATCTCTCATGTTTCACGTAACTATTACGCTTCCACGGCAGTTTCGGCCAGGACACAGCCGTTCTCCCCTTGGATGTGCAGCAGCTGCTCGAGGTATTGAGCGAGCTGGTTTTCGCTGAATTCCGCGAGAAATTCAGGTTGGGCGGTGGGGTTCAATTTCCGAATGGCTTCGATCACTTCGCGTTTGGTCATCATGGTTCTGGTCCTTTTAGGTCTTGAATGTCTATCGGACAACTATTCCACACCGCTTGATTTACCACGCCTCGAGTTTTGAATGATTTTCGATTTCGTGTTAACATAAACCGTGCTCGCGACGCGCGGCACAAGACCGTCGGCTACCAGATGTAGTAGGTAGTTCCGACTTGAACCAAAGGTATTGTTCGCCCGAACGATTTGCCATGGTTATTCAATTCCAATGTCTGCATTGTCACCAACCCATCGAAATCGATGACGAAGTCGGCGGCCGACCCGCAAAATGTCCCTACTGCCAAAGCATCATCATCGCACCCATTCGTTCGACACTGGGAGAGCAGGACTTTCGTTCCTCACCCCCCACCGACCCCCCGCCATTTCCACCTGTTCCGACGAGACCACGCGGATTACCCGCTACCGGTGGGCACCCTCGGCTCGCCACGGCAGGACTAATCTTTAGCCTGTTGTCGCTCACCCTGTTCTGGGGTTGGAACCTCATCGTCTCGTGGGTCCTTCGAGGAATCGGCCCCAATGCCACTGCCGAAGAAATTCAACGTGCCTATTGGGAAGCATGGAACCAGCCCGATCTGCTCGCCTCATTGTTGTTGGGTTGCGGGGTGGCTTTGCTCAGTTTGGCTTGTTGGATCACCGGTTTGGTGATGTGCATTGTGTCGTTGGTTCGTCATCCAGAACGGCCCAAAACGCTTGCCCGGATTGGACTTTTTTTCATTGCCATCCTCCCGATAACACTCTTGCTGAACCTGATCATGGGAAGATAACCTGCGTCGCCACCGTCACTTCGGTTCTTTTGATCCGTCCTTTCACCTTCCGGAATCGCCCAGTCCCCTTGCGAATCACCGCCCGAAGGGTCTAAAATAGATGTTTTCTGATTCATATTTGTATTCCGTTCTTTGAAAAAGAAAGCGAGTCCAATGGGAGCCACACTAGAGGCTTTGCACAACCTGCAAACGACCCAGCGAAAACTGTCCGCATTGCAGTCCAAGATCGAATCGAAAGAACGTACTGCTCGCACCCACCAGAAAAAGGCGGCTCTCCTCGAACAGGAAATCGCCCGTAAGAAAGAGGAAATCAAACAACAGCAACTGGCGATGGCCCGTCTCGAACTGGACATCAAGTCCCGCGAAGCCGAAATCGCCAAACACCGCGAAGCACTCAACCGGTCCAAAACCAACAAGGAATACGCCGCCCTCCTCACCCAGATCAACCTTTCCAAAGCCGACACCACCAAACTCGAAGATCAACTACTCGAAATGATGGGCCGACTGGAACAATACAGAACTCAGGAAAGCGAATTCCGTGTTCTGAAAGACCGGGAGCAGGAATTACTGGAAACCCATACCAAGGAAGTGGACAAATTCAAAGAAGGCACGCGCGCCGAACTGGAAATGTTGGAAGCCCAGCGCGTCGAAGTGGCTTCAAAGGTTCCTGCTTCTGCGCTTCAGGTTTTTGAGCGCACGTCCGAACGCCACGACGGTGAAGCCATGGCGCTCGTCGTCCAGCCCCATCCCAAACGTCAGGAACTCATGTGTGAAGGCTGCAACATGAGCGTCACGCTGGAGCAATACGTGTCCCTGCAAGGCCGCGACGAAGTCCAACTCTGTAATTCGTGCGGACGCATCCTGTACGTCGAAAAATAAACCCGGATCGATTCGATGGCTTTGATTCTGCACATTGACGGTGGTTCTCGCGGAAATCCCGGACCTGCCGCAGCGGGCGTTCTCCTTCAGGACGATCACGGGCAATCCCTGCTCGAAGGCGGATTTCTTCTGGGAACATTGACCAATAATCAGGCGGAATACAGCGCGCTGGTGCTGGGCCTTCGCGCGGCGAGCCGCGTGTCGCTCGACCGCCCCCTGTCGATTTTTAGCGACAGTGAATTGCTTGTCCGGCAATTGCTTGGGAATTATCGCGTCAAGTCCCACGACCTCAAACCGCTTTTCGAGGACGCCCAGCGTCTCCTGCTGCAATTCAAATCCTGGACCATTCAGCACATCCCCCGCGAAGATAACGAAGCGGCGGATGCTCTGGTCAATTCGGCGCTCGATTGCGACGAAGACGTCGTCAACGTTCAGGTCGGCGATTTGCTCCCGACACTGACCCCGCGATCCGAAACCTCGACCAAGCATTCAAAACCAACCGCCCCTCCTCTGCCTCTGCCGACGTCTTTCCCCGACCAGCGAAAAAATTATCCCGTTGTCGTGCGAGTGGAACACGCCCCCACGCATGATCCATGCTCGGTGAGTTATCCCACCGGAACGGAATTCACGTTTGAAGATGTGATTCCCGCGGGTTTGTGTATCCATGCCGCCGCCGCGGTCCTCAATACCGTCGTCCAACTGCAACAAAATTCCGGCTCATCAGCCAATCCATCCGTCTCGGTGAAATGCACCCATCCGAATTGCCAGGCGGTTTTCAAAATAGCGATAAAACAACCATTAGCAGACTCCCAAAAAGATCATTAGACCGGAATTCCTCCCCAAAAACCTCGCCTATCTCCGCTGCCGGACCATGTTCCGTTATTGTCCAGCTCCCGCAGTTCGGTAGACGGGTCTTCACCCAATTTAGGTAGGTTGTGCTGAACCGCGGCAAACCACTGGACAGGCAACATACGAATAGATATAAAAAGGTCAACATGTCTTCAATAATAAAGCTCACAGCGTGTTATACTGGCAAGGAAACTCAAACTCCGTATCGGATGCGGATCAATCTAATTACTGTTCGCCAGAGAGATGGGGAATGACAAGAGACAGTAAAGAAGATGATGTATCTGTGACGGAACATAACACGCCAATTCGATTGATTGAGGACATCACTCGGTGACAGACGCCATTCCGACAACTTCGCCTACCAGTGACGTGACCGTCTTTGGCATGAACTTATCCACAATAATCACTTCTGTTCTTTTTCCACTATTGCTCACCATATTCGGTGTCTGGCTCGCTACGAAGTGGCGCGACAGATTGCGGCTGCGAATTGTGTCCAAACTCAACAGCAAGGAGTTTGAACAACTCTCTGCACTATATTGCGAACGTGTCCCGGATTACGAACGTGTCCCACCAAATCACTTCCGAGTCTTCTTCCGGCGTGAGTATTCTGCCAAGTCAGTTCGTGATTTTAGGCGTCGCATCTACCGCACAGGTGCCCCCGTGCATCTTCTGCTTGTTGCCCAAACTTCAAGAGGCATCTCCGGATTTCTCAAAGCCATTTTCATTCCAGATGTTCGATGTCTTTTTATTGCCTATCTCGTCACAGCACCAGCAAACAATTACGAAGAGCGGACCGTGGCTCAGAAACTAGTCTCGTATCTGTTCGCGACGTGCCGGAACTCGGCGATAACTAACGTCGTCTACGAGATTTGCGCTAAACCGCAGACTAACCATAAGGCCAAGGCCCGATTGTTTCGCCACTACGCGAGCGCACTTGGTGTTCAACTCCGTCGCATTGCAGCAAAATACCGACAACCGGAAATATGTTCATTTGATGCAGGGGATTGCAAACTGACGGACGCGGAATTGTACATTGCTCACATGGATAATCAAGCCCAAATTGTGTGGCACAGTATCTCACGGGAAGAGTACGAAAAACTTGTTTCAGCGATCTACATGAATGTGTACCTCATGAGTTATGCCTTGGCTGAGCCTCAGCTCACCGAAAAATACAGAGACTTCCTTCGACGGGTAATGCGAAATCTGTTCGTTGGGACCAAGAATAAGACTATTGATCTAAAGTAGGAATTGCGATTAATGCCATGGATAATACGAGATATCGAACCATGGTTTGCTGACGGAGTCGAGGTCCGCAGTTCCATCATTCATGGTAAGGGACTTTACTCAAAAAGGCTTTTTGAACGAGGAAGCGATATCCTCCGCATAGGGGGGTGCCTGTTTCACATCTCAGAACGGCGGTCAGGTTACGTCATGCCATCAACGACAACACCGGTATCTGAACAAGTTATAATGGCCGAGCGGGTGCGTGGAAGCAAGGATTACTCCGACTACCTCAACCATTCCTGTGATCCAAACATCGGGTTCCGCGATGCGATCTCAATTGTCGCGATCAGGGACATTCCCGCAGGTGAGGAACTGGTCATTGACTATGCGTTCTGGGAGTGTGATTCCGCATGGAAACTAAAGACGGTGTGCAATTGTGGTAGCCGGAACTGTCGACAAAATGTAACGGGCGAAAACTGGCAGCTGGTCAAACCAACCGACGAGTGTTATCGGTATTTTTCGCCCTTCCTGAAGCGAAGGATACTGGCACTTGCAGAGAAAGGAAATACCAATGACGCCAGATAATAAAACAACGGTAGCGTTCATTACGGGAGCATCGAGAGGCATAGGATATGCCATCGCGCAATGTGTCGCACCGTTGTGTTCCCATCTACTTGTCGCCTCGAAAACTAAGGCGAACATCACTTCTGCCGCTAGACGCATCGAGAAGAATACTGGATGTAAAGTGTATCCCATGTGGGGCGACCTAGTAGAGGGTCGCTCTTTTGCAGATGCCGCGAAGCGACTTGTGGCAACCACGACTAAACGAATGGACCTTCTAGTCTTGAATGCTGGGTACTATGTAGAAGGTTCGCTGTCCGAGATCGCCGACGAGGACTTTGAGCGCAATATGCTCGTAAATTGTCATTCTGCTCACTATGTAGTTACAGCACTATTGCCTTTTCTCAAGAAGTCGCCGGCGGGGAAGATTGTTCTTGTCGGATCCACAGCAGCCTACGAACCCTATCCGCTTGTGCCGACATACGGCATTGCCAAATGGGGCTTGCGTGGTTACGCAATAAATCTTCGCAAAGAACTTATGGCTCAAAATATTGGCGTCACATTCATATCCCCTGGCGGTACCCTAACAGAGATGTGGGCAGGAGTGGATTTGCCTAAAAATCGTTTACTGGAAGCCGATGACATTGGCAAGCTCGTTGCTGCGATCATGACGCTCAGCCGGCAGGCTGTTGTCGAGGAATTGATCATTCGGCCCATGCTCGGTGATATTCATGAGTGAACAGTGCCGCCAAGCTCAGCAGATTGGAATTCTCCACTCGGAGGACATCGATTGGTATTTTCGAGTCTATTTAATGCAGGGCGATTCAACTGAAATTATTGAGCGAAGCGCATTGTTTGTCGACCTCACGGCGAAAGTCCGCATCGTTGTCGCAGAGTATCTATCCAACGAATTCACGTACATGCAGACTGGTTTCATTCTAGCACACTACGGACGACGTGGCGTCACACATTCGATATGGCATTGGGCCAACTGGGTTGGGACATGGGAGTATTTTTGTCAAGCATGGTATTGTTATGGCCGGTCTGTTCGTGAGATGGCTCCACTCGATAGGACTGAACCGATTCTCTGTCACCACGAGATTGATATCGTGATGCGGGAGGGGCTAGCTTTCCGATATATCGCATCCCATTGCTCGAGTCATGAAGATCTCGTCCACCAATATCGGGCGTGTGAACCGATGAAAGATAACATAGAATGAACAATGGTTCCAACGAGAAGTAGACGGGAAGCCTCGTACAGTTCGGCAGGGTGGGCATGCCCACCGACTGTTGAAATCGCTGTTGCTGGACAATGAGGGTGTGTGAGCATACTCTGCAAAGCTTGAGTAACAAAAGACGTCATGTTCGATTAAAAATCAGGAGGATGGAATGGACATTCCGATTACAACCACATTTACGATTGAGGGGTATCGGATCAAACAATATTTGGGAGTGGTCAGTTATGTAGGGTGTGCTCGCACACCAAGATAATTCAACGACAGCGATTTCAATAATTGGTTAGTTTGACCACCCTGCCGATCTGGACGCTCTTTCACCGCCCGTCACTGTCCCTTCGTTTCTACCTCGAACACCGCAAGCACAGGTCGATGATCCGATGCTACCGGTTCCGAAAGCACCCGGCACGCAATGCATCGCCACCCCGATCGCTGACGGAACAACACATGGTCGATCCGCTGGGCCGGCTTATCGGCGGGATAGGAACACTCGCAGGAATCTGCAACTTCGCATGAATTGCTCAAGAAATTCATCGCCTCCGCAAGAACTCGGCTCTCTGGAACTGCATTGAAATCGCCGGCGACGATGATCGGCTCGTCAGCATGGCTGGCCGCAAGCTCCTTCAGTACCGCCATCGAGTTCATACGCTCCCCATCGTCGGCACGATGGTCCAGGTGCGTCGCAAGAAAAATCACCTTCTGCTCCCCGACCCGGACGTGCACTTCCAGCACGCCCCGCTGTTCGCCCCCCGGCGATTGGGGCAAAAAGTGGTTCTCGCGGAACTCTACAGGCCGACGGCTCAGGACAGCATTGCCGTACTCGCCTCCGCCAAAGTCAATGTTCTTCTCGAAGACAGCCTGCATACCGGTCAGTTCACCCAGTCGTTCGGCTTCATCAATACCCCCTGACCGTGCCACGCCCCGATCCACCTCCTGAAGGGCGACGAGATCAGCCTCGCTCCGGCGAATGATCCCGGCGATCCGCTCCAGGTCAATCCGACCGTCCATCCCCTCGCCGTGATGGATGTTGTACGTCAGAACGCGAAGCGTAACCTGTCGGCTTTCGGCGCACCCGGCCAGCACCGTCAACAGGACTACTGCAATAAGCGTGACAATTCGTTTCATGCTGCACTTCTCTCAATGACCGACTCGTTCCCTAATCGACCCGTGCGGTTCAAGTTCTACCCCGTACGCTAAATGAGGTTTCATGATTATGGCCCCGGCGCGTAGGGGTACAACATGCCGTGCCAGCAACCCAGTTCCTAGGGTGTGCTTGCGCACCATGATAATCCAACAACAGCGATTTCAACAATTGGTGGGCTGGCCCACCCCGCCGAACTAACGGCAAATGCAGGCATCACAGAAGTACGAAAGTTCACATTTAACAAAGCATCTTAAATTAAAGAGCATCTTTGCAAATACGCTCTCCAATGCCCAATAATTCGTCAGATAGGGCACTCTGCGTTTTGAGCAGATCAAGAAAATTTGGCAACCCAATCAACGTTATAATTTTATCCAAATCACCATCCTTGTACCCATTGGGCAAGTAATCTTCAATCTCACCTTTTTTGAGAATGAATATCTTTTTGTCGTAGGCATCTGTTATACACTTTTCAACAAGTGCTTTTTCTTCATTGTTTAGGTCTTCTCTCAAAACTATATGCCGAGATTTTATATGATTAAGAATCTCTTGAGTGGTT
>CAIVHJ010000451.1 GCA_903905665.1 uncultured Phycisphaerales bacterium | reverse complement strand
ACCTGTGTCACCAGAACGACATCGGCGTGATCATCGACTGGGTGCCGTCGCATTTTCCCAAGGACGATTTTGCGCTTCGGCGGTTCGACGGTACGGCGTTGTATGAACACGACGATCCCCGGCGCGGGGAACATCCGGACTGGGGAACGCTGATTTTTAACTATGGGCGTAATGAGGTTTGCAATTTTTTGTTGGCCAATGCGTTGTTCTGGCTCAGGGAATTTCACATCGACGGTCTGCGCGTTGATGCCGTGGCGTCGATGATTTATCTCGACTACAGCCGGCAAAACGGCGACTGGCTGCCCAATCAGTGGGGCGGCAAGGAAAACGTCGAAGCCCTCGTGTTCCTCCAAAACTTCAACGAACTGGTTCACAACGAATGCCCGGGTTGCTTCACTGTGGCGGAGGAGTCCACGGCATGGACCGGCGTGACGGCGCCGAGATCGCAGGGCGGACTTGGGTTCACGTTCAAGTGGAATATGGGATGGATGCACGACACGCTGATGTACTTCAGCAAAGACCCCGTCCATCGCAAATACCACCAGAACGACCTGACGTTCGCCATGCTCTATGAACACACCGAGAGATTCATCATGCCCCTGTCGCACGACGAGGTTGTGCACGGCAAGGGTTCGCTTTTGTCGAAGATGCCGGGGGACTTGTGGCAGCAGTTCGCCAACCTTCGGACGCTGTATGCCTATCAGTATTCCCGACCCGGCAAAAAACTGCTGTTCATGGGCAGCGAGATCGCTTCTCCGTGGGAATGGTATTACGCCCGGAGTCTCGACTGGCATTTCACCCAGGATCACTTCCGTGTCGGTTTGATGAAGCTTCTGGAAGACTTGGGCCGGGTGTACCGAAACTATCCATGCCTGTGGCGAGGGGACGATGCAGGAACCGGGTTCCGGTGGATCAGTTGCGACGATTACGAAAATTCGGTGCTTTGCTACCTTCGGTACTGGGAAAGTCAAAATCTCATCGTGGCGTTGAACCTCACCCCGATTCCCAGAGAGCACTATCGAATCGGCCTTCCCGGTGTGGGTAAGTACGTTCTTCGGCTCAACACGGATGCCGCAGTCTATGAAGGGGGCGGGTATCCCGTCGTCTCGGAGATTCAGCCTGAACATCATGCCTATCACGGATTTGGGCAATCGGCCTGTTTGACACTTCCTCCACTATCCACCATAATCTACGAAAAAACGGAATAGGACAGGGAAAGAATTGCCTGCTGATTTTCTTGCCTCCATGTGTTTTGGGGCGTGAGGAGTGGATGGGCCAAAGTCAGTGGTACGGATCGCGTGATCCTGTGGGAATAACAGGTTTTCACTTTCTGTTTTTCGATCTTGATGATTCTGTTTTCGTTTTTCCGATACTTCTGAATATCTTATGGTGGAACGACCTCATTTACGTGCCTTGGCGGATCGGGCGGGGATTTTGCCCGATTATGTGGATTGCACCGGTGCTGTTCGGGTGACATCCGACCCCACGCGTGAGCTTTTGCTTGCGGCGATGTGGCTGGATGCCTCGTCCGAATCAGCGGCTCAGCGGTCCCTTCAGGAAAAGGAACGACGGGATCAGGAACGATTGATCGATCCGGTTCAGGTGGTTTCGAAACATCACGATCGCCCGCCGACGATTCGGTTTCGCGTTCCGGAAGGGCAAACCGGCGTTCTCGACTGGCACATCACCTTAAATCTGGAATCCGGGCAGGTTCATCGTGTTCAGGGTCAGGTCACGCTTCGCAAAAGCAGCGGCAAATTCGACGTGTCGCTTCCGGTTCAGCCGGAAACGGGTTATCACCGATTGACCGCAACGTTGCGAACCAGTCGCTCGGAGCGCACGGCAGAGCAGTCATTGATCATCACGCCCGGTTCCTGCGTCAGCCCGGCCGATGCCTTCGGGAATCGGCGCCTCGTCGGTTTGTGGACGAATCTGTATACGGTGGTGAGCAAACGCAACTGGGGCGTGGGGAATTTTTCCGATTTAAGACAATTGATGGCGTGGGCGAGGGATTCGGGCGCGGGGTTTGTCGGGGTCAATCCGCTTCATGCCCATCGCAACCGAGGAGACGACATCAGTCCCTATCGGGCGGTCAGTCGAATTTATCGCAACGTGCTGTATCTGGACGTGACGGCGATTCCGGAGTTGGAAGATTGTGCGAAGGCCCAGTCCATGATGGCGTCCGGGGATTTTCGACAAAAACTTCAATCCCTCCGTGACGCCACGATCGTGAATTACGGGGGCATTTCCGATCTGATGAAGCCGGTGCTGATCGCATTGCACCAAACCTTCGTCGAGCGCCATCGAGACCACCGGACGTTGCGGGGTCAGGCCTACTCCGAATATTGTTCCCAGCAGGGAGATTCTTTGCGTGATTTTGCCGTGTTTTGCGAACTGGAGGAGCATTTTGAACGCGAAGGAATCGCCGCGGCAGGTGGATGGCGGACGTGGCCTAGTCCCTATCAGGACCCGCACTCGGCGGGTGTGGAATCATACCGGCGAGAACATGCCGAACAAGTGGACCTGCATTGCTATATCCAGTTTGAACTCGATCGCCAGTTGGGCCTTGCGGCATCCGAAGCGAAACAAAACGGCATGCCGATCGGTTTGTATCAGGATTTGGCGCTGGGTTCTTCACCCGACGGTTTTGAACCGTGGGCGTTTCCGGATTTGTTTGTGACCGGCGCCAGCATCGGCGCGCCGCCTGATCCACTGGGCCCTGCCGGTCAGGACTGGGGTCTTCCTCCCCTTCATCCCCGGCGGCTTTTTGAAACCGGGTATGCCTATTGGATTCAATTGCTTCGCAGCATGATGGCGTATTCGGGGGCCTTGCGAATCGATCACGTGATGGGTCTGCTGCGACAATACTGGATTCCGGTGGGCCAACCCAGTTCCACCGGCGCGTACGTGCGCTATCCGATTGACGATTTGCTCGGAATTTTGGCGCTGGAAAGTCATCGGCACGGCGCCGTGATCGTCGGCGAAGATTTGGGGACGGTTCCGGCTGGATTTCACGAATTGATGGCCAAGTGGGGATTACTGTCGAGCCGGGTCTTGTATTTCGAGCGAGATTGGCATGGAAATTTCAAGCCGTCCTCGGAGTATTCGTCGCGGGCGCTTGTGACGGTGAACACGCATGATCTGGTGCCTTTGGCGGGTTATTGGAAGGGCCGTGATTTTGAGTTGCGAAAAAAAGTCGGTCAGTTCAGTCCGGAACAATGCGAATCAGCCCAAAATGCCAGAAATCACGAACGCCAGGCCTTGTGTCGCCGTCTGTCGGAAGAAGGATTGCTTCAGGGAGCACACCCATCCTATCCCGATCTTTGTGCGGCGGTGCATCAGTTCCTGGCGCGCACACCGGCGCCGCTCGTCGGTTTATCCCTCGACGACCTCGTTGGAGAAACTGAACCGGTTAATCTTCCGGGTACACTTCCCAATCAGTACCCCAGCTGGTGCCGTCGCATGAAGGTTCCGATTGATGACCTGCCTCATTCCTCGATCGTCAAAAAAACCATGATCAGTCGTTGATGATTTTGCATAACTTATTATTTTACAACGAATTAAGACAATGTTGTTTTGTGTGATACAATATAATACTTTGACGGGGTCCTGACTGGTCGAGGAATGGCGCCGTAAGGTTGAACTGAAACTGAAAGTCGTGTTGAATCATCAATTGCGGATTAGCAGACGACGCAGGGGTATTGCCGATAAGTATGGATATCAAGCAGATCGGGAGGAGTAGTCTGGGCTTATGCTGGATGATCGACGAATTGCATATTACTCGATGGAGATCGGACTGAGTTCCGAAATTCCCACCTACAGCGGGGGGTTGGGAGTTTTGGCGGGGGATACCATCCGGTCGGCGGCCGATCTGAAGCTGCCGATGGTGGTGGTGACGTTGCTTCATCGCAAAGGTTATTTTTATCAAAAACTCGACGAGCAGGGTTGGCAACAGGAAGAACCGGTTCGCTGGGTGGTCGAAGATTACCTGGAACCGTTGCCCGCCCGTACCACCGTCGAAATATGCGGTCGAACGGTACATCTGGGAGTGTGGAAACGAGACGTGGTGGGGGAAAGCGGTCACGTCGTTCCGGTGTATCTGCTGACCGCCGATTTACCGGAAAACACGGAGTGGGATCGGGCGCTGACGGATTACCTGTACGGGGGCGACAAATTTTATCGTTTTTGTCAGGAAGTTATTCTGGGCATCGGTGGAGTGCGGATGCTTCGGGAGCTGGGTTACCAGTCGATCGAGCGATTTCACATGAACGAGGGACACGCCGCTCTGCTCTCGATGGAATTGCTCGATGAGTTTATGAAGCAGGAAGGGTTGAAGTCCATCACGCTGGAAGCGATTGAGGCGGTCCGGCAGAAATGCGTGTTCACGACGCATACACCCGTTCCGGCAGGCCACGATCAGTTTCCGCTGGACATGGTTCAGTCGGTGCTGGGACGCAAGGAACTTCTGGAGATCAAGGAGATTTTTCAGTGGGATGATTGTTTGAACATGACGTATTTGGCGCTGAATCTCAGCCATTACGTCAACGGGGTGGCGAAAAAACACGCCGAAGTATCCAGTCATCTGTTCGCGCGATACACGATTGATTCGATCACGAACGGGGTTCATGCGGCGACATTCGTCTCCGAGCCGTTTTCGGAGTTGTTCGATCAGTTTATTCCCGGTTGGCGGTCGGACAATACGAGTCTTCGATACGCCGAGAGTATTCCCAAACTGGAAATCTGGCAGGCGCACCACGCGGCCAAAGACGCGCTCGTTCAATACGTGAATCGCACCTACAACGCGGGAATGGACGTGGACGTTTTCACGATCGGTTTTGCGCGGCGGGCGGCGTCCTACAAACGGGCTGACCTCTTTTTTTATGACATCGATCGTTTGCGTCGCATCGCCAAAGAAGTGGGGCTGTTTCAGGTTATCTACAGCGGCAAAGCCCATCCGCACGATCAGGGCGGCAAGGAATTGATTCATCGGATTTTTGAGGCCGCCGGAAAACTCAAAAACGACGTGCGGGTGGTCTATCTGCAGAATTACGACATGCACATCGCCCGGATGCTGGTGTCGGGAGTGGACATCTGGCTCAACACACCCCAGCCGCCGCTGGAAGCGTCGGGAACCAGCGGGATGAAGGCGGCGCTCAATGGGATTCCGTCCCTGAGCGTACTGGACGGATGGTGGATCGAAGGATGTATCGAGGGCGTCACCGGATGGGCGATTGATAGTTTCCAGAAGAATGAAAGCGTCGTCCGCGATCCGCGCGATTACTCTCATGACGCGTCGTTGCTTTACGACAAACTCGAAAAAGTCACGCTGCAGCTGTTCTATCAGGACCGCGAAAAATACCTCAACATCATGCGCCACTGTATCGCCATCAACGGCTCGTTCTTCAACACCGAGCGGATGATGCACGAATACGTTTTGAAGGCGTACTTCCTGTAAAAACCCACCGCGCCGGACCTGTCTGGAACAATTTCGAGAGACGGATGATAGATCAATCTCATTTGCCCGAAGGACTCATCAGTATCTGATCAATTTCGATGGATGGACTTGGCGAGGGTTTTGAATTTTCCGGTTAGGGTGCTCTGCGTTTCGGGAATCGACGGGGCCGCAGCGGATTCGGGTGACGAAGATGTATTTTCGGTGGAATCGTTACCGCGTTTTCCGGCGGCGACGAGATTCACCGCTTTGACAAACGCCTCAATCGACATTCGGGCCTTGGAAGCCTGCTGAATCATTTCCTTCATTTCATTCAACTGTTCCTGACATTGACGGGTGGTTGTGTCCGAATCGTGGGCCAAAGTGCGAAGTTCGTCGATGACGCGAACGGGGTGCAGGGCGCTTTCCTGCATGTCGTCCACCTGTTCCAGCAGTTTGTCGGAGAGTTTCTGGGCGGCGTCGATTTGTTGTTCGAGTTGTTCGAGTCGGTTGCTGCTCTCGGCGACGAGCTGCAACAACGATGTTTCATGAAATCGAATCATGTCGGCCAGCCGCGTTTTGAATCTTGCGGCGTGGGATTCCGTGTCGGTGATGATTTGGCGGCGCTGGTCTTCCATGGCGGTTTCGGTCGAGAGGAGTTCGTCGCGCAGGCGCTCCATTCTCGCATCGACCTGTTTGGAAACCGCCAACAGCAACGCTCGTTGTTGTTCCATCGTGGTCTCGAATTCGGTCTTGATCTGGGCGATGTGGCCGGTGGTGTGTTGATCCAGATTTGACCGCAGTTGCACGAAGTGGTCGTCGAGTTTTCGAATGCCGGATTCCTGCAACTGTTGATGCGTCGATTCCGCCTGGGCCATCTGCTCGTGGAGTCGAGTAAGTCGATCCGAGAGTTGCGATGCCATCTGAGAGACCTTGTGTTCCTTGGCGTCGAGGATTTCCGACGTGTGGGATCGGAACTGATCGGTAAGATCGGCCACCAGTTGAATCGTTTCCTGCTGCAGTCGCCGGATTGAATCGCTTTGATTCTGGAGCGAAGTCGTCCAGCGGTCGTGGGTTTCGGAACCCTGTTGGAGTAGGGCATCCTGCTTTTGCTCGAATTCGGCGATGGTCTGCTGAATTTGATCCGCACGTTGCTGCTGGTCCTGAACTGCCTGCTGGTCGAGGTCGCGGAGTGATTGGGATGTCTCCTCCAACTGGGTTTTGATCCGTTTTTCCATGGCGTCGAGTTCGGTCCGACCCTGATCGAGAAGACGGCCCTGGGCCTGTTCGATCTCGTCGAGGCGGTTCTGAATCTGGGTAAATAATGCGTCGCGCTCCTCGACGCTCTTGTGGAGGATGGACTCCTGCGATTCTTCAATCTGAGCAAGCTGGGTTTGCGTTCGTTCGAGATGGGCGTCGGATTGTTCCTGAGCGGTCTGGATCGCTTCCGCCTGAGTTCGGGTCGCTTCGGTGAAGATCCGTTGTGTTGTCTCTCGGAGTTCCGCGACCTGAGTGCTCCACTGGGTTCGTAGCGCGTCGCACTGTTGCTTGTGCTCCCCAAGCAATTCGTTGAAGGTTTTTCGCGTGACCGTGAGGAATCCTTTGGACTGATGCTCTTTGGTTTCCAGTTCGCGCCCCAGGTGTTCCAGCAAGGCGTGGGTTCGGGTCTCGAACTGTTCGAGCGAACCGGCCAGAGTTTGTTCGGTCTGAGCAAACTGGGTTCGCGTTCGTTCAAGATGGGCGTCGGATTGTTCTTGAGCGGCTCGGAGCGATTCCACCTGAGTTTGGGCCGCATCAGTGAAGATTCGTTGAGTCGCCTCTCGGAGTTCCGCGACTTGAGTGTTCCACTGAGTTCGTAGCGCGCCGCACTGTTGCCTGTGCTCCTGGAGCAATTCGTTAAAAGTTTCTCGCGTGACGGTGAGGAACCCTTGGGCCTGATGTTCTTTGGTTTCCAGTTCGCGGTTCAGGTGTTCCAGCAAAGCGCGGGTTCGGGTCTCGAATTGTTCAAGAGAATTGGTCAGAGTTTGTTCGGCTTGAGCGAGGCTGTCTTTGTGTTGCGCCATCAAGGTTTCGTGTTGCTGTTGGCACTGGGTAACCAGTTCCGTGTTTTGGCGTTCCACATTTTCCACGACGTTCAGGTGCGCCCGTTCCTGATCCGCCAATCGTGTGTTGAGCGTGTGGAGGCGACTTTCGGCGCCGTCGAGCTGATGCTTCCAGTATTCGGTCTGCGTGGCGGCGCGGTCGTTTTGCTCGGTTAGTTCCACCCGGGTCCGATCCGCCTGCTCGCAAAACCCCTTGAGTGTCTGGGAGGCCGTCTGGTTTTCGCGGATGATGGTTTGGGTATGCTGGGCGGATGTCTCCAGTGTCTTTTTGAGGGATTCATCGGCGGACTTGACCATCTGGACCATCCAGTCCACCTGCTCTGTTTGTCGTTGAACGTCGGCCAAGAGCGATTGCGGTTGTTGCAACAGAGTATCAGCGCGATTGACCAGTTGGTTCAGCGCCTGTTGTGCCTGTTCGTTCTGGACGTTCATCTGGCGCGTCGTGTTTTCCAGTTCGCGCTGACGGGTCTGGAGTTGTTCGTCAAGTTGGCGCCGAGATTGATGAATCTGTTCCAAGGCCTGATCCCGTGCTGAACTCAGGCGTTCGAGCGATCGCGCGGCGTCTTCCTGAGTCAGCATGCCTTGTGACTGTTGCTGGGCGAGTTCGGATCGGGTTTTTTCCAGCAGAGCGAGCAACTCGGATTCGCGTTGTTTGAACGTGGCGAGCAACTCGGAGTGTCGCGTAGCCAGCGACGACTCGACTCGTGCGGAAGTCGTCGTGACCTGTGATTCCAGTTCGCGGAGATGTTCCTGAGCATCCGTGAACTGCCGCAGCCGTTCATCGAGCGCGGCCAGACGCTTGGCCCATCCGTTCTCGCGGGATTCGAACTGGACGATCAGTTCCTTCATCTCCTCGTGTTTCACGCCGAGGGATTGCTGAAACTGCGTTCGTTCGTGATTCAGCTCTTCGTGCTGGGTCGCCAGGTTTTTTTCAATCTGTGCAGCGTGATGGGTGAGGGTGCGATCCGTGTCGCCCAGTTGCGAAAGCAATTGTTCGGATTCGTGAACCTGCTGGGCGAGTTTGGCCAGTTTCTCAATCGCGGATTTTTCCCGTTCGCCCAACTGCGACGTGAGGTTTTGGAGAACGTCGGTTTGGGTCGCGAGCGATTTTTCGCGCCGCTGAATTTGTTGTTCCTGTTCGGTCAGCCCAACCGTCAGACGATTCAGATCGTGCATTCGCGTGTCGGTCCCGGTTTGACGATCATCCAGTCGGCTTTCAAGACCGCCCAGAATTTGTTGCAGGTATTTTTCGTGTTCCTGCGATTTCTGTTCGAGCCGGCTGGAGAAATCTGCAAATCGCTGCTCCTCTTCGAGCCGCAGATTGTGAGATCGCAAATTGAGTTCCCGAAGTCTCTGGTCGAGCAGCGTTTCGTGCTCGCGCAGTTTGAATTCCTGCGATTCGATTTTTCCAAAAAGTCGTTGAAGTTCCACGATGCGCAGATCGGCGCCGGCAGAAGCCGTATCCAAAGCGTTCAAATCAATCCGAACCGCCAACCGGTTTTCCGCAAGCGTGTCTTCGGCGGGAGAAGTTGAGGATTCGTTGTCACCGGTGACCGTGCCCGAAGTTGTCAATTCGTCGATGATGCGATTGGTGCGATCGCCGTCCACCGTTTGTGATCCGTCGGAGAAGGCGGACAGCATCAAACTGTCGCAAAGATGATTGATCAATCTGGGGATACCCCCCGTGTACTGATGAATCAACGCCACCGCGTCGGAACTGAAAATCTCGACTTCGGGCGCACCCACAAGTTTCAGGCGATGGAGGATGTAGGCGCCCGTCAAATCCGCAGTGAGCGGCGGAAGATGGATCGTTCGGAATATCCGCTGAGTCAATCCGAGCGAGGCGGGTTTCTGCGTTAGCGTTTGCAAAGAAGGCTGGCCGAGCAAAATAATTTGCAACAGTTTCGCCTGCGAAACTTCAAGGTTTTCGATGAGACGCAGTTGTTCCAGATTGTCCTGCATGAGCAGGTGGGCGTCGTCGATCAACAAAATCGGGACTCGCCCGCCGGCGTGGGATTTGAGGAGAAAATCCTCGATTGAATCGAGTTTCACCTTCAGCGTGAATTGCGGATCGATGGGAATTTCAAATTCCCGGCAAACCCCATCGATGAGATTGAGGGGGTCCACACGGGAAATGTTCAAACGGGCCGTAATCGCCGAAACCCCCAGCGAACGGAACAAAGCCAGACCCAAAAGGCTCTTGCCCGAACCGATCGGCCCCGTGACGACCACCATTCCTTTTCTCTGCGACACCGAATAGCGCAGAGAGGCGAGCGCCTCTTCGTGCTGGGGACTCGCAAAAAAGAATTTCGAGTCCAGCGTGTTGTTGAACGGTGCTTCGCGCAATCCGAAGAATTGGAGGTACATAATTCGCACGCGTCCCAAAAAAGTAAAGGTCCGATTCGCGGTTATATGAACTATTATCGGAATCACGGAATCGCGGTTTAGTTAAATAGGTGTCGAGACCCACGGTGGGATCAAGAGGGCGTCCGGAGTCTGGCTGGAAAATCGGGAATCGGTGCTGACAATACTGAAAACGCGGCAGGGAGCATTAGAGCCTATCCCATTACTCCTCTCCCCTTCCAAGGGGAGAGGGTAGGGTGAGGGGTGGTATTAGGATAGGTTCTCAATAGGATGCATCATCGGATGAATGGATCGGTCTGAAGTGTGGGGGATTCAAATCAATGGTCGTCCGCATTCGGCGCATTGCGAAGCGATGGATGCGTTGCGGCGGTGACACGAGGGGCACTCGACGGGTTTCGTGGGAAAAACACGATTGGCTTGCGTAATTTTTTTCTGTGTGTGCGCCGTCGCCTCAGAAACCGCGGCGGAGTGAGACGAACGGCTTTGCGTGTTGAGTTCCGAGTGATGCACAAACGTGCGCATCCGGCCCGTCCAGACCATGAGCGCCACCCCGAAGACCAGGGCCAACATCCATATTCCATCACCCATCCATGTCAGCCAGTCGCTGCCCACCGTAGTCTTTCCTCAGTCTGTTCCTCCACCTGCACACAGATGCACAAGGCGTCTCTCCTCAACAAGAGGTATCCGTTATCCTAAACGGCTATAAGAGTTTGTTGCTTTGGTTATTCCTTTGCGGACCAACATTTCAGGACGTTGCGCCCTTGGAAAACGGCTTCAAAACCCGGTTTTCGGGAACCCGGTCCGTTCACCATCGCTTTGTGGGCTACGAGGTTGACTTTGGAACAGGGACGATTTAGGCTGGTTTTTCCTCGTGCCTCCGATTTTCGGGGGATTACACGTAGTACATTCAAACAAAAAGGAGCATCCAATGGTCAGATGGCTGGGTTCGATGATCGTGCTGGTGATGGTTGTGTCGCTGGTGGCAGGGACGATCGGAGGTTGCGGAGGTGGAGCGGGAGGGGCGGTTGATCCATTTGTGAGTTGTGACCAAACCGTGCAAAAAACGGCGACGGCCACCCAAGCGCTGTTGAATGACCCCACTAATGTCGGACTGGGGTGTCAGGTATTGGATTATTCGCTTCAAGCAGTTGACAACGGTTGCGTGACGGAGGAACAGGCTCAGGCGGGCAACTTTGATTCTCTCGCGGCTTTCCGTCAGAGCATTGTGGCCGAGCAGCAGCAAGTCGGTTGTTAGCTGACCGCGATTCGTTCAGGTTGCATCGAGTATCGGGGTGTGGGGCGCTCGGCTTCACACCCTTTTCTTTTGCAGGGAGTTTGATTCCGAACAGGAGTGTTTTCGGTGCGATATTCCTGTCAATTGACCGATAAATGAGTCATTCGTCGCAAGGGACTATGATCAAAGGATCGAATGGTGGCACGGATCGCACTTTGTCAGGATACCCTCATTGAATACATGGGCTACATGTATATCTCGGCGGTTCTGAAGCAGGCGGGGCACACGGTCGAGGTTTTCTTTGATGATCAAATGAACGAGGACCGTTTCATCAGGAAGTTGCGAGCCTTCGAACCGGACCTTGT